>DATFJM010000023.1:0-14836 GCA_035269225.1 Candidatus Nanoarchaeia archaeon | reverse complement strand
AATCAAAACATAAATATTATTTTCAATTATTGATAAAAATCTCCCTCCTTTAGAAGCAGCTCCTGTTGCAATGTTTTCTGCTGTATTACTGGAAACATTTGGAGAATAATGCTGAACACACTGTTCAATATGCCCAGGAGAATTTATACTACAATAGGTCTCTAACTGAAAATTTAATAGATTAGCATCTTGTAAAACAATATTCCAAAATGAAAAAGCAATTATAAAACCAACAAACAACCACATTAATGCATAAATAGCATCTTTATGTGCCTTCCAGACATGCATTAAACCTTCAACTTCTTCATCTTCTTTTTCTTCTGTTTTTGTTATAAAAAACATAAACGGGAGAGTAAACATTATACAAAATAAAACAACCATTATTCCTGAAGCATCTCCTAATGCAGGATCAGGAGAAAAAAACCAATGAACTAAAAGTAAAGACAAAGACCCATATAATAATCCAATAAAAAGCATTTTCCAGGGCCCCTTTTCCATTCTTTTCGGATTAATCATTGATTCTAACATATTTTCTTTAAGAAGAGTATATTTTTAAACTTTGGTAACATATTATTCATAAGAAAAAATGGCTAAACTTATGGGTTCTTTTGAAGAAGAAACAAATAAAAAGAAATCAAATCTCGAAGCAATAGCAAAGGCTTTTTTAGGAAGAGATTTTGAAACTTATTCAATAAAAGACTTTCCATATATTTTTTCAATATATGAAAAAAAGATTATCCCTAATTCAGAACAAAAAGACAAATCAGATCCAATAGCATTTATACATATTAATAAAAATCTAATTCATTTGAAACATAAAAAATATTTAAAAGAAATTTCACAACTAAAAGAAGCATATATTAAAAATACAAAACAAGAATGGGAGATTGAAGAAAAATACTGAAAATTTTTAAATTAAAAGACATTATATTTAATATGGTTTTATCAAAAAAAAAGAGGTTTAATAAAATAAAAAAAGATATTAAGAATATTAAAATTCAGGGAGCAAGAAATGTTGCTAAAGCTGCATTAAAAGCTTATTTTTTCTACCCTTCTAAAGAAACTAAAGAGGAATTACTTTCTATAAGACCAACAGAACCAATGATGCAGCATGTATTAGACCTTGCTCATAATCAAGGATGGAAAAAAAAGGATATTTTAGAACATTTTGATTCTGCACAAGATAAAATAAATAAAACAGTTTATAATTTAATCAAATCAGGAGAGATTATTTTTACTCATTGTCATTCAACAAATGTTTCAGGTGGCTTAATTTATACACATAAACACGGGAAGCAGTTTCAGGTTTATAATACAGAGACTAGGCCTTTATATCAAGGAAGAAAAACAGCTAAAGAACTAAGAAAAGCAGGAATAAAAGTTACAATGTTTATTGATTCTGCTATAGGAGTTGCTTTAGATAAATCCCAGGGAACTAAACAAGCAGACAAAGTATTTTTAGGTTCTGATGCATTAACAGATAAAGGAATAATAAATAAAATAGGAAGTGAGACAATTGCAAGAATAGCAGAAGATGAAAAAGTTCCAGTTTATATTGTAGCTGATTCCTGGAAATATTCTAAAAAACCTGTTCCTTTAGAACAAAGAGACCTAAATGAGGTTTGGGATAATGCTCCTAAAAAAATTAAAATAAAAAACCCTGCATTTGAATTTGTTCCTAAAAAATACATTCAAGGAATTATAACAGAATTTGGATTACAAAAATATGAAAATTTTCTAAAAAGAAGAAAAAAAGAAAATAAAAAACAAGAACAAAATAAGAAAACATCAAAAAAAGGTTCTAAAAATAAACAAGAAACAAGAGACTTTTATACAAAAAAATCAAAGAAAAAACCCTATAAATAATCTATTATTGTTATTCAGAATTTTATTTTTGAGATTGTTTTTGTTCTTGTGCTTTTTTCTGATATTGCATAAAAGTCTGGGTTAATTCATTATTAATCTCTTCAAGGTTCTGATTTAACTCTTGTTTAACTTCTTCTAATTTATCTGTTTGTTCTGAAATAATTTTTTTTGTATCTGGAATTGATTTTTTTACATAATTTTTATTACCAATATCTACTGTTAATTCTTCAGAAAGCAATTTAGCTCTAACATATATCCCTCTTCCTATTGGAGCAAGAATTTCATTATCCTTTTTACCGATTAATTCACTTAATCCATTATCTATGTTTCCAAGATCCTTTATAGCTTGTTCTACAGATTGCAATTGCTGTTGCAACTGTTTTATTTGTTGTTCATATTCCTGAAATTTCTGATTAAGTTCTTGTTCATTTTTTATTGCCATGTTTTTTTGAAAAGAAAGAGGTTTTTAAATTCTTTGGATTTAGTTTTTTATTAAATAAACACAATAACACCCTTGTTTTTTAGTTCTCTTACAATAAGGTTATCTTTTTTTATCCTTGTATTAGAAAGAGTTATCTTTTCTAAATTATCAAGATAAAGAATTTCTTCTGGAAGTTTTCTCAAACCAACATTAAGATTAAAATCAACTTCTTTTAGTTTTTTATTGTTTTTTAGTATATTAAACAACATCCCACCATTTCCTTAAAATAGAACCAATAATAATTGCACCTAATAAATAAAACCATATCCATCCCATAAATCCAAAAAATTCAGGATTTCCAGCTGCCTCAAAATAATCATGAAACCATCTAACTAATAAAATAAAAGGAACCCCAGTATAAATAATCCCTCTCATACTTAATTTCATTTGTTTTGGCATAAGCTTCATTTGTTTTTTCTGAAGCTCCATCATTTTTTGCTGGTTTTGTTTGTTATCTTTCATCTCTTTTTGCAGGGCTTTTTGCTCTTTTTTCAATTCTCTCAATGTTTCTTGGTCTGTTCCATATTTCTGAACAAGGGTTGTAATGATTGTGATAAACAGAATAATAACTAACATCCCCCAGTGCATATTCCAGCTTAATAAAACTCCAGCAGTAGGATCTAAAAAAGAATGAATAGAGTTTTTTATAGCAGGAATTTGGTCCCAAAGACCTGCAATAATTAAAGAAAAAACCATAATAAGAATCATTGGTTTAAAACTTCCTTCTTTTTTCTTTTTTTTAGGTTTGGGTTTTTCTTTTGGTTCCTCTTTTTTAAGAGATTCTTGGTTATCTTTTTGAATAGGTTCTTCTTTTTCTTGTTTAATGTTTTCTGATTGAGCTTGTTCCTGATCAGATGCATCTGAAATATTTTCTTTATTCATTTCCTGGAGTTTTTTATTCATTTCTTCACTATCTGCTTCATACTTACCAGTTTCAGGATTATATTTAACAGGAACATTTACTTCTTTTTCTTTATTCTCTTTATTAGATTCTTCCATTTTTAGCTTCCCATAAATTTTCTCATACCAGGATTCATATCAGCCATGTGTTGCTGAGCTATGTTTTGATAGAATTTATATAACACCATAATTACTAATAATATTGCTGTTCCTGAAACTAATGCTCCGAATAAATCAGTTATTGCAGCTAATAATCCTATAGCAGCACCCCCCATTATTGTAAGAGGCATAATATATCTTTGTAAAACACTTTCTAAAACTCTGCTATCCTGTCTAAATCCTGATAATTGTAATCCTTGTGATTTTATTTTTTTAGCTTGAGCAGCAGCATCCATTCCAGAAGTTTTTACCCAGAAAACAGAGAACAATGTTGCAAAGACCATAAAGAATATTATATGCCCTATTGCCTGGAATATGTACTTAAACATAAACCCTCCTCTTATTATTAATTCCATTATATTAGTTGAACCAATCCAGAATGCAAGACCAGAAACTGCCTGACCCTGACTAAAACTACCCAACCAAGTAAAATGTGATGCAAATTTTGCCATTCCAGTACATGCAGCCTGACTCCCTCCTTCAAGACATGGAGCAGCAGCATTTTCAACTAACCCACCAAATAACTGCACATTTGCAACCAAGGCAGCAGTAAAAATAACAGGTATTACTGATGCATAAAAAAAGCTTAAAGGCCATTTCATGCCATAACCCTTGATTCTCCCTACAGTTAAAGGGATTTCAACTTTTAATGATTGCAACCATACAACTAATAAGAAGATACCTACAGTAACCAACAAAGCAGCAAGAGCTGAAACAAACTCTGTTCCTGCTTTATTTATTATTGATTGAAATAAAATTAAAACCTTACCTGAACAAGGAACTTCACCAAAATTCAATAAACAATTCCTTCCCTCTTGTCCTATAAACTGAAAAGCCTGAGTAAAAAGTCTCCATGAAACACCAGCAGCAATAAATAAACTAACACCAGAACCAATACCCCATTTTTGTGTTAAACCGTCCATATAATAAATAGCCAAACCACCCAAAATCAACTGAGTAATAAGAATGCCCCCCATTCCTGGAGAAGGTTGTAACCCCTTAAATGCAACATAAACAACTGCTTCAAAAATAATAAATGCAATAACTATAAGTTTTTGTAATCCCTGAAAAAATCTTTTTCCTTCTTTAGTATTTGTATCAATATTCATTAAACCAGAACCGACTAATAACTGCATAATAATAGAACCCATTACTATTGGACCAATACCTAAAGAAATAATACTTCCAAACTGAGTTCCCAAAATCATAGCAAGATATTCAAATCTTTCTAATGCATTCTGGCTTAGACCATATAAAGGAATATTAGCTAATATAAAAAAAGCAATTAATGCTATTATTGTCCATTTTATTTTAACATTAAAACTAAGTTTTTTCTCTTCTGGACTCCTTACTTCAGGTATAAACTTAAATATTTCTTTTAAACCCATTATATTAATGATAATAATTTATTTTTAAAGGTTTTTAATCACCTAAATTTCCTATTATATATAATAAACCATAATTTTCTTTATATAAATCCTTTGGCTATTAAATAAAATGAATAATCTAAAAAAATTATTAATTTCAGGATTAATAAGTTTCTCAATTTTCAATACTTCTTTTGGACTAACTCAAAAAAACACCAGTATTAATGATCCTTATGAAAAAGAGATTAAATCAAAAATACAAAAACTTACAAACAAATATCCTTTTTTCTCAGAAATAGAAAAAAATGCAATTTTGAATTATTCTCTACCAGTTTTAAAGAATTCAAAAAATAAAAAACCTTTTGAATTTATAGATAAAACTATTGAAATTACAGGAGAAGGATATGCTTATTCAGCACTAAAATATGCAGTTCCTTATTCTTTTGAATACGGGTTAATTAATCAACAGTATTTTTCTTTAATAAAGAAACTAATGAAAATTACAAATAATAACCCTAATTTTGTTTTTCAATATGGGTTAAAATCTGCTTTAAATCAATATAAAAAAGACAAAGAATCTCTTGAAAAAACAATAACAGGTTTAGGAATAACCTCAAAATACCTAAATGGTTATCTTTTGCTTTTAAATAATGATTTAGATAAATTAGACTTTTCTCAAATCCATAATAAAGAATCTTTTGCAAACCAATATTCTATAATGTTAAATAAAATAAATAAAAAAACCTCTAAAAATTCAGTTAAAGGAATGGCTCACGGGATAAATGAGGCACATCAAACAGAAGCAGATTTTGAACCAGGAAAGGATAAAATAAGAAAAATAATTTCTAAAAAAACAGATTTTAAAACAAAATATTCTCTAATTGCAAAAGCAAATAAACAATTATTTACAACAAGTTTTTTTCATCTTTATAATAATTTTCCTAAAAATCCAATAGATAGCATAAAATCAATAGATCCAGACAAAACTTGCTGGGGAAAATATCTAATACAAATGGGTTCAATGAGCAAAGCAAAAGAAATTTTAGGACAAAATCCTGGATTTTTCTTTAGTTCATTTAAAAAATCCTTGAATTCTTCTAATAAAGACAAACCTATAAAAACAATACAAAAAGGAATTTTTTTAACAAATTCCTTATTAGAGTTATATAAAAATCCGGAATTTAATGATATTCAGAAAAATCTTGAAAAATTTCTATTAAATAATTATAATGATTCAGAATCAATAACTAAAAAATCTATTTATGGTTATTTCATAAAACACAATAGTAACCCTATTTTCAATAAAACAAAAAAATTACAAAACAATCTACCTAGACTTCCTTCTCCAGAAGTTCCTAAAAAATTTCTTAAAAAAGACACTATTGCAATGAAGTCTTATTATTATAAAGATGAAGATTGGTTTAATGCCTCTGAATATCAATATACTCGTCCTCCTTATAATATGAAAATAAAAAATAAAACAAAAAAGGAATTAACACTTGAAAAGAAATTAAATAATAAAACAATACAAATAACACTTACAAAAAATAAATCAGATGTTATGAATACAATAAAAGGAAATAAATATGATATAATCTCCCATAGGGGTCATAGTTATCATCTTGAAAAAACATTTTCTTCTCCATCATATGATTCTGAGAAAATTCTTTATTTAGGAAGTTGCAATAGTTTCAGATCCACCCCAGAAATACAGTCAAAATATCCTAATTGTTTTTTGATAAGTGAAAAAAACACAGGAACAGGTTCAGCAAATAATAAAGTAGGTTATGAAATTTTAAAGAGGCTTTCAGAAAAAAAATCTAAATGGAAAGAACTTAAATCAGGTTTTGCAGATAAAAAAGGAATAATTTTTCCTCATGAAAAAAATCAGCTTATTTTAAAATATATAGAAAGCATGAAGAATATCAATAAAAATACAGAATAAATAGGATATAAGAAAAAATAGAAATATTTATTACTCATATCTTAAGGCATCTACTGGATTTACTTTAGAAGCATTTCTTGCAGGAATTACTCCTGAGATTGCTCCTGTTAATAATGCAAATAATAAACATCCAATAAACAACCATAAAGGAAATGCAGGTTGTAAAAAACCATAACCTAAATTTGATAATATCATCCCTCCAAAATAACTTAAAACATATCCTAAACCAATACCAATTAAGCCTGCAAGCAATCCAATAAAACCTGATTCAAATAAAAATACACTAAAGATTTCTGAATTTTTAGCTCCAATAGATTTCAATATACCTATTTCTTTTGTTCTTTCTAAAACAGAAGTTATCATTGTGTTTGATGTATTAACAGCAGAAACAATAACAGATATAAGAGCAATAAATATTACAAAAGCTATTACTAAATCTAGAGTACTCGAATAACTATCAACCATATCTTCAAATGTCTGAACAAAAAAATCTTCTTCTCCTTCTTCTAAATCTCTTGAATCTCTTAAACTGTCTTCAATATTTTCTATAACTCTTTCTTTATTACTAATATCTATTTTTCCAACAATCCAGTTATAACCTTTTGAATCATTAGGGTAAAGTTCTTCAAAATATTCTACACTAACATAAATATTAGAATCATCTTGTGGGTTTCCTATTTCATCAAAAAATCCCACAACCCTTGCATCATCTCCTTGTATTGTGATTTCATCATTTATTTCATAAGGTTCCTTAAATATTGTATCTTCTTTTAGATAATTATAACCTAAAACTACTTTTCCCTTGTCTCTTTTTTCAAGTCTTTTTCCTTTTATTATTTCAGTACTAAAAGTTTCTTCTACTATTGTTTTAGTTGGATTGTAAGCAGCAAGATATGCATATTTTACATTTCCATTTTGTTGTATCTTAGCTGCCTTAAATGTGGCACCTGCTGCTTCATAAACTCCTGTTGTTTTTTCTACTGCTTCTAAATCATCTTCAGTAAGGATAATATCCCCTCCCACAGGACTCATACCCTTCATCTGAACTATTATGTTATCAGCAGAGGCACTTTCAGTAACTTCCTCTATATAATCATAAAGTCCTTGTCCATAACTAACAAATATAAAAATAGTTGTTATCCCTATAAATATAGATAAAACTGTTAAAAAATTTCTTGATTTGTTTTTCCATAAATTCTTTAGTGAATATCTTATAACCTCTTTACTTAACATTTTAGCCTCTTATTGCATTTACTGGATCTTGTTTAGCTGCTTTCAAGGCAGGCGAAATTCCTGCGATTGCACCTATTAAAAAACTCCCAACTAAACTTCCTATAATTAAAACAAAATTTATTTCAGGTGAAGCAGATGAACCAAAAAAATTATTTATCCCTATAGTCCCAAAATAACCAATAGTCTCCCCAATGATTATTCCTACAATACCTCCTACTAAACCTAATAAACCAGACTCTACTAAAAACATATTAAATATTTCTGAGTTTTTAGCCCCAATAGCTTTCATTATTCCTATTTCTTTTTTTCTTTCTAAAACAGAAGTAGTCATTGTATTAATTATTCCAATACTCCCTATTATTATAGAAATAGAAGCAACAATAATAATAAATATCTGAATCCCATTTAAAATCTGATTAACCTGGTCTAAACTGGCTTCTGGAGTTTCTACTTTAAAATCTTCTCCTCCTTTATCAACACCTCTCTCTTCCCTTAATAATTCTTCAATATCTTGTTTTGCTTTATCTATTAAATCTTTATTTTTAACTTTTACAGCAATAGCATCAACAATATCTTTATTTCCAGGAAAAAGCTTATCCAGTTCTTTTTCACTCATACCAATAACATTATCAAAAATAAAACTCCCTTCTTTTTTCATTATTCCAGAAACTTCGAATGATTTATTATTTATTTTTAATTTGTCTCCTGTTCCAATTTTTTTATCAAAACCATTATTCTTTTTTGCATAATTATTACCTAAAAAAACCTCTCTAGTATTATCATAAATAAACTTCCCTTCTGCAGTTTCAAAGTCCATTATTTCATAAAATTCTTTTTGTTCTTTTTCAGGAACAGACATTGCATAAAGATAATTTGTTACATCATTATATTCTACTTTTATGTTTTCTATATTTCTAGCTATTGCATATTCCACAGAATTAACATCTTCTATTTTTTCAACTAAATCTCTTTCAAGAGGTTTGGCAACACCACTTCCAGGAGGGCCCAAAGTTAAACCTCCTGCTTGAACAGTTATTATTTGTGTTGAACTAACCCCAAATTGAGAATTAACAGCTATTTTTAATCCACTACTAAGAGAAATAAGTGAAACTACAGCAGTAACTCCAATAAAAATACCTATAAGCGTTAACCAACTCCTAATCCCTCTTCTTTTTAGGTTTCTTTTTGCAAAAGAAAAATAATTTGTCATTTTTCATTTTTTGATGTCTGTAATTTACCTTCAGGAATTTGGGACAATATTTCTTTTGAATATTCTGCAAAATTTTCTTTTTTACAGTATAAATCAACTTTAAAATATGCTTTGTTGTTAGTTTCATGAATTTTTATGTAAATTGTAAAACCTTTTTTTATATTATAAAATACAGAATTAGAGTCTATTTTATCAGAAAATATTTTTATGTAATCATTATCTTCTGAAACCTTTTTTAGGAATTTTATATTCTGATTCAGAGATTTGTTATATATTGTAAAATCCATCTTATTTTTTATCTGTCTTTTTCTTTGTTTCTTTTTTATTATTCTTTTTTCTTTTTGTTTTACTTATTTTTCCATCGACTATCCAGTGAATTATATTGGCATATTCACCAATATCTTCTTCATGAGTAACCATTACAATTGTTTTTCCTTTTTTATTCAGTCTTTCAAGAAAATGTAGGACAGTGTCTCCTGTTTTTGTATCTAAATTTCCAGTGGGCTCATCCGCTAAAATGACTTCAGGATCATTAGATAAAGATCTTGCAATAGCAACTCTTTGCTGTTGTCCTCCTGATAATTGATTAGGATAGTGTTCTCCCCTGTCTTCTAACTGAACTAATTTAAGTAATTCATCTGCTTTTTTGTGTCTTTCATACCTATCTATCCCCTGAAAAATCATAGGAAGCATTATATTTTCTTTTGCAGTAAGACTTGGTATGAGATTGAATTGTTGGAAAATAAAACCAATTTTTCTTCCACGAATTTGAGAGAGTTCAGATTCAGTTAAAGTAGAAGTATCTTTATTATCCAGATATAGTTTACCACAACTAGGAGTATCTAAATTTCCAACAAGATTCATTAAAGTACTTTTTCCACTTCCAGAAGGCCCTTTAATAACAATAAAATCTCCTTCATTAACACTTAAACTAATACCATCAACAGCCTTTACTTTATTTTCTCCTCTTTTATAGTACTTACATACATTTTTTAGTTTTATTATCTCACTAGGCATTTTTATTCCTCTTTTGAATTGTTGATTGAAGCAATATTTTTATTTAAAGATAATGTTTTTATTCTGAATTTTCATAATTAGTTAACTCTTTACCTGTTTTTATATTATAATATCCTATTTTATTGTTTGAATAAATCCTATTTATTTCTTTACAAATTTTTCCATCTTTTACTATTCTTACAACTCCTCTTTGTTTCTTATCATTATCAACCAATATTTTAACTAACTTAAGGGACTCTTTTCTATTTAACTGAGGGTGTTTTATATGATATCCTTTTTCCATAAAATAATAATTAAAAAATATTTAATAAATGTTTGTAAATGTATTTAATAAACTTTAAAAAGTATAAATTATTAAATTTATTTGAAAATGAAAAGAGGAATATTATTTACACTTGTTGTAGGTTTTTTATTCTCATTAGTTTTTACTCCTTTGGGAATGACTGCTTCAGAAGATTGTTCTTTAAATGTTTCTTTATTAAATCAAGATCCCTACCCAGTTATTCCTGGAGATTATGTTGAAGTTGTTTTTGAAGTATCAGGAACAGATAATTCTGATTGTGAGGGAGCAAGATTTAAAATTAATCAAGAATATCCTTTTTCACTTGATAAAGGGAAACAAAATCTAAAAGAAATAAGTGGAAATACTTTTGTTAAAGATTTTAAAAAAACATGGATGGTTCCCTATAAATTAAGAGTTGATAAAGATGCATTAGATGGCATGAACACTCTAGAAGTTAAATATACTCCAGGAGAATCTTCTAATGTTTTTTATTCAAAAAACTTTAATATTAAGGTTGAAGATGTCAGAGTTGATTTTGAGGTTTCTGTAAAACAATATGATACTAATACAAATACAATGACTTTTGAGATTCTCAATATAGGTGAAAATGATGTGGAAGCATTAACAATTGATATCCCTGAACAAGAAAATCTGGAAATCAAAGGAAGCCCTAGAAATATAGTTGGCTCTCTTGATAAAAACGAGGAAACTACTTTTGATTTTAATCTAAAATCTCAAAAAGAGAGTATTGATTTAAAAATTACCTATACAGATGAAATTAATGAAAGAAGATCCCTTAATAAAACAGTTTATTTTAATCCTGAATATTTTAAGCATGAAAATAATGGAGGGGGAGAAGGTTTATCTTTTTGGTTTTATTTATCTATCATATTAATTGCATATCTGATTTTTAGGTGGTATAAACAAAGAAGAAAAAAGAAAAGAGCCAATAATAAAAAGTAATTTTTACAGGTTTTTTTCTAAATATTTTTCAATATTATTTTTTGTCATTGACCATTCCTTTCTAAATCTTTGAAAATTTTCTTTATCTGTTTTTGAAGAATCATATTTGGGTTCATATGGTTTTCCATTTTCTGAAAAAACATAGCCTTTGGATTTTAAATCATGAAGCAGGTTATTGTATTGTTCTTCATTAGGGAGATGACCTGTTTTTTCTTTATACATTATTTTTAGGTATTCCTTAGGAAGAGCTTCTGTTTCAAATGTTTTTTCAAATAACATTATTTCTATATCACTTTGATTTTTGTTTTTTCTTTTCTTTTTATTGTTTTTTTCATGTTTGTTTCTTTCTTCAACAAGTTTATTATTGATATTTTTTATTCTTTCAGAAATTCTTTCATAATGGTTCTTGTCTTTAAATATATGAGAATTATCCTCTTTCATTAAGAATATGAATAAAAATTGTTTTTTATTAATTATCTATATAATTTATATAATTAAAAATTATTTCTTTTTTTCTGGTTTTTTAACCAAAGGAGTTTCTATTTTCTTTTTTTCAGGAATAATTATTTTCCCTCCAGCAGCTTCAACTTTTTCAATTGCAGTTTTTGATGCTTCTTTTGCTTTAATAGTAAATTTGTCTTTTACCTCTCCTGTTCCTAAAATTTTATAATTTTCAAGGTTTATTTCTCCTGGTTTATATTTGTTTTGTATGTCAAAAAGATTTATCCTGTCTCTTTTATCTTTTTTAGTACTTCTGCTAGTTACACCAGATTTACCAAAATAATCATTTCCATACATATTAATTATCCTTGATTTATGGTGGTCTGCTCTCTTTCCACTACCAGCCATTCCTAATCCTCCTTTATGGCCCTTATCCTTGCCTGCTTTTCTTGCTCCCCTACCATGAGTTCCCATTCCTTTTCCAACTTGTTTTTTTGATTTCTTTGTTTTGTGTGTTTTTTTAAGCCCCATTTTATAACATTCTTTTAAGAAGTTCGTTTATTTTTTCTCCATGATAGCCCAACACTCCCTGAGGATATCTTTGCTTTGATTTTATCCCTTTTCTTGGAGGATGTAATCTAAATACAGGTTGTATATTCATTTCTTTTAATTTTTTTCCTTTATTGAAACCTTTTATTATTTCATCAGAAGAAGGTTTTTTTTCATTACCATTAACTACTTTTGATCTTTTTTCAAGGAGTTCTTTAAAATCTTCTTCACTAATTTCACCATAAGCAAGATAATCTCTTAATCTTTTTAGCATTCCTTTTTCAGCTTGATTTCCTTTTAACACTACACAACTATATTTAGTATTTAGTCCAAGTCTTTTTAATCCTTCAACAAGTTTTCTTTTAATACCTACCTGTCCTTTTATTCTTATTACTACATTCATTTTTTCTGTTTTATTGTTCTTATTATTGTCTTTTTCTTGGGGTTTTTCTGTTTTATTAGTTTCTTTTTTCTCTTGCTTTTTCTTACTTTCTTCTTTGCTTGTTTCTTTGTTTGGTGTCATTTTATTTTTAATATTATCTTATCTCCTGCCTATTTGTTTTTTTAAGTGCTTCAAGACAAGCTTTAACTAAGTTAAAAGTTGTCCTAGTGCTTCCGAAGGTTCTTCCATAAATGTCTTTAATACCAGCTAATTGTAAGACTTTTTTAAGCTCATCTGCAACAGCTAATCCTGTTCCTAAGGCAGCAGGCATTAATTCAACTCTGACTCCTCCTGATCTCCCCTTTACTTTAAAAGGTATTGAGTGTTTTTCTGAGCAAGAACAATCAAAACTAGAACAATCTCTTTGTATTTTCATTATGTTTAGTTTTGCCTTTCTTAATGCTTTATCTCTTGCAGGCAGTGTTTCAGTTGCTCTTCCTACACCCATCCCCAGATGTCCATCTTCATCTCCCACAATAGCCATGCTTGAAAATGTCATAACATTTCCTTCCTTTGTTGTCTTTTGAGTTTGTTTCCATGCTCTTCTTTTCCCTCCGCCAAACTTACCTTTAGATTGACCAATTGCAATTAATTCTGTTTTTGCATTAATGAGATTATCAACTACCTCTGGTTCAAGGATTTTTCTGTTTTTATCCAAAATTTCATCAATATTTTTTACTTTTCCTTGTTTAACCTCTCTTCCTAGTTTTGTTATTGGCTCCCATGATTCGTCTGTTGGTTGTTCTTGTGGGGCTTTTCTTTTTGATTCTTTTTTTTCTGCTTCTTTCTCTTTTTTATGCTCTTCTTTGTCCTTTTCTTCTAATTTTTGTGTTTTTTCTTCAGCTTTTTTTTCTTCAACTTCTTTCTCTTTGTCTGCCTGTTTTTCTATCATTTCTTCTGTTTTATCTTCTACATCTTCTGAAATAGTTTCATTTGCTTCAGCAGTCTTTTTCAAATTTTCAATTTCTTTTTTCTCTTGCTTTTTCTTACTTTCTTCTTTGCTTGTTTCTTTGTTTGTTGTCATTTTGTTAATTTGCTATAATCCTTTAAGATTATTTTATTTTTTCTATTGAAGATTTTATTTTATCAAAATCTATTTTCTTTTTTAGATGTTGTCCTTTTAATCTCTCTTCTTCAGGAAAAGCTTCTTCCTTACAATCAATTTCTAAGCCTGAATCAATTAATCCCTTTAAGAAAGCAAAAAGCCTTCCTTTATATTTAGTCTTAAACATACCAAAATCCACTATTGGTTTTTCTAATTTTTCTTTTTGTATTTTATTTCCTGTTAAATAACCTATAAAATATGATGCAGTAACAGATTTTAAACTTCCTTTAGCTTCTTTTGGCCATCCATGTTTTAAAAGTTCTTTTGAGTCAACACCAAAAATAACCTTGTCTTGTGCATCATGACTTACTACATATTGAGCAATAATATAATTATTGGTTCTTCTGAAAACCATTCTTGGTTTTTCACTTTTTAACAACTTTATTCTTTTTGAATAATTGGTTTTTCCTTCTCTTCTTCTCCGTTTTGCTACTATTCTCATTTTATCTGTTTTGTATATACTCCTTTAATTGGGCTTGACTCTTGAAATCTTTATCCCTTATCTTTTTTCTTAATTCCTTTTTTTCTTGTTTTGTTATTTTTCCATGTTTTTCAAGTTCTTTAATATATTTTCTTAATTTTCTTGTTAATAAAACATAGTCTCTCTTTCTTGTTTTTACTTTTTTCCTTACATTCCCTGTTGTTCTTCTTTTTCCTTTTCTCACTTTTGTTCTTCCTTTTTTTTCTTTAATTTTTATTGCTCCATCATTTTTTAATTGCCTCATATCTTCTCTTGATATTGCTTCTTTTAAATCATCTTTTCTTTCTTTTACAAGGATGATTCTATCTTTACCCACATTAAATGTCTTTGCTGCTAATTCCTTTTTTCTTTTAAAGTTCATTTTTGTTTCTTAGTTTCTGTTTGTTGTTTATTT
>DATFJM010000022.1:0-2086 GCA_035269225.1 Candidatus Nanoarchaeia archaeon | reverse complement strand
TTTATTTTCTTTCATAATACATCAAAATCATATCAATAATTTGGTTGTTTGACAATAAAAATAAGCATAGCATATTTTGGTCGTAAGCTTTAGGTCGTGAGTCTTAGGAGACTGTAAGAAAACTCAAACAACTAATATTTTAACCTATTCAAGAAATTATAGAATTTTTATAGGGAAATTGAAAAATTTTTCCGAAATTTGCTAATTTCAAAAAAAGGTAATAAAATTTCTCAATTTTTTCTATAATTTCTTCTACTCCTACCATTTTTATTGTTTTTTTCAAGTTATAGCTTAAAAACATCAAGTTTGATTCTGTTTGGACATTCTCAAATCCTCTTGTTAGAAAATATCTGTACCCAAAACTATGTTTTATTATTCCAAATACATGCTCTACTGTTGATTTTCTTACTACCATTAAATCAGGTTTTTTTTCTAATTTTTCTTCTATATCTTCTATTATATCCTCATGTTCCCATCTCAAAATTGTTCTTCCAGTTTTTGATGTAGTACATTTCTTCCTGAATTCACAACCATCACATTCATAACATTTATATTTCTTATTTGTTAACCCTCTCTCTTTTTGCTTTCGATATTCTTTTAATTTTTTTCCCGCTGGACATTTATAAATATCTTTTGCCGGATCATACTCAAACTCTTTTCTTGAAAAATTTTTCTTCTTTAATTTTTCCCTTGGAACATAAGTTTTGATATTCTCATCATAACATTTCTTTATATTTTTTTTACTGAAATACCCTTTATCTGCTAATACCTCTATTTCTTCTTTCTTTAATGTTTTCTTCGTTTTATTTGCTATTTTATATAATAATTTCTTATCATTTACATCATTTGTTACTTCATTTAATATTACCAATTTGCTATCATTATCTACTGATATTTGTATATTGTAGCCTGGTATGGATGTACTGTTTTTCTTTAATACCTTACAATCTTTATCAACTGTAGATATTTGTCTTTTATCTTCATCATCCATTTCTTTTTTCATCTTCTTTAGTTTTTTTTGCTTTTTTTTTAGTTTCTCTACTATTTCCTTTACTTTTTCTTTATCTACTTTTTCCTTTTCTTCTTTCTCTTCCTTCTTATCATTCTTGTCTAATTCTTTTAAGTATTTTTCTATATTTTTTTCTATCTTTCTTAATTCTTTATTTACTGTATTTTTCGTATAAATATTATTTATATTTGTATCTGCTTTGAATCTACTTCCATCAATTGCTTTATAATTTCCATTATATAAACCTAATTTTTTACATATTATCGTGAATTCTTTATAGGCATTCTTGATTCCTTTTTTATTTTTCTGTCTAAATTCTGATATCGTTTGATGTGATGGCGTTAATTTCTTTATTAACCACATTATTTCTATGTTTCTTTTACATTCTCTTTCAAGTTTCCTGCTTGACCTTATACCGTTATAATATCCATATAGATACAATTTGAGTAGATCTCCTGGCTTATAGGGTGGTCTTCCTGTTTCTGCTGGTTTCATTTTTTTAAAACCCATAAACTCTAAGTCAAATGCATCTACTAATTTGTCAATTACCCTTACTGGATTGTCTTTTGTTATATATTCATTCAACGTTGCTGGAAACATAGTCCTTTGATATCTGTTTTCTCCTTCAATATAGCCCATAATTACTCCTCTTGGCTTTCTATCATTATTATACTGTTATATTATACTTTATATGGGTTTGTTTTCAAGAGTTTTCTTACAGTCTCTTAAAACTTACGACTAAATAACAAAATATCCATCATTTTCTTTAATATAATCTATTAAACGATAATATGTCTGATTAGTTTTTATAGTATTTGAATCTCCTATTATAATTAACTTTTTCTTTGCTCTTGTTATTGATACATTTAATCTTCTTAAATCTTTTAAAAACCCGATATTACTGTTCTTGTTGCTTCTTACAAGTGAAAGAATTATAATCTCTTTTTCTCTTCCCTGAAATCCATCTACAGTATCCACTTCAATATTATTATTTTCTATTCTCTTTTTAATAAATTCGACCTGGTCTTTGTAAGGTGAAATAACCGCTAAATCCCTGTAGCCAAGACCTTTTTCTGA
>DATFJM010000021.1:0-3848 GCA_035269225.1 Candidatus Nanoarchaeia archaeon | reverse complement strand
ATCAGAATCATAAGATACAATATATTCTTCATTTCCCTTTCTTATAGCATAAATATTTTCATTAGTTGATATCTTATCTTCTTCATTTTCAATATCTTCGAATTTATAATTAGAATATTTTGTATTATCAAATTGAACATCCTCTTCAAGCACTATTTTCTCATCTAAGTCTTCTTCTTCAAGAACCCTGCTATTCCTTCCCATTCCTGTTCTTTCTGAAAAATCCTCTTTCTCTAAAAATTTCTTAGAATTAACTTCAACATCTTTTAAAACAGAAGCTAATTCTTTTTTTGCCACAGGGTCTTCAGGATCTTGTTTTAATGCTTGTGAATATCTCTCAATTTGTTTTAATTCCTGTATTGTGTATTGTTTTGTTTTCCAAGAATCTTCATTATTAAGAACGTTTTGTATATTTTCTTTATCTATATCATTTTGTTCAAAATAATTCTCATTTACTCCCTCTAAGCTAGAGCTTACTCTTTTAGAATAATCATTTGCAAACTCCTCTGTATCAACAAAACTTTCACCTAAAAGTTTATTTTCAGTCATATGAGCATTTTGTAATTGCTTTAGGTTTTCATCCTGATTATTCATAATTTGTGTATATCTTTCAACTTGTGCATCTATTTTATCTGCATTAGCATTTAAACATTCTTCTTGTGAATCATATTCACTACCTTCTCTTTCAGCAGCCCTTAAACACTTTTCATTCCATCCTCCTGCACCCCTCATAACAATATTCCTTGCTTCTCCTTTTCCTTTAGCATTATTTATAAAACTCTTAACAGTCAGGTAACCTTTTGTAGCTAAACAAGCACCTTTCATTGCTTTTGTTGTATCATCTAAATATCCTGAAATTTCTTCTAATTGTTTTATTGTTTTGTTTACATCTTCAAGTCTTTGTTTTGTTTTTTCAGGAGAAAGTTGAAGAGCTCTCTTTTCTATTCCAACCCTAAAATTAAAATCAGCAGTGCTTTTAGAATAATCAATATTAGGATCCAGTCTTACTAAAGCAACCTTTTCAAGATTAATATCTCTTAAAATAAATTCATAATCACTAAGAAATGTTTTTGAGTCTCCTATTTTTAATTTTTTGTCTCCACTAACAAATTCATTTTCATCTTCATCCACTTCTCCTTTTTTCTCTAATGAAACTTCTATTTCTGCTTCTCTTTTTTCTTTATCTAATTCTTCTAATTTAATATAGTCTTTTCCCTCATCATCTAAAAATATTTTTTGATCTTTTCTTAGTTTATATGATTTTCTAAAACCAGATTTATTTTCAATCATTATCTCTGCTCCAAACTCTTCATAACTAGGCTCATAAATTCCTCCAAAAGAAATACTTCTTACTCTTCCGTCAATCAAAACATCTTTTGTTGAAGTTCTTGAATTTGAAAAAAGATAATCTGAACCACATTCTGAAGGTATTTCATTATTTGGATATTCCTGTTCAAATTTTTTGCACATTTCCTTTAAATCTCTTTTTTGTTCTGTATTAAATGCAAGTTTTATTTTATCTCTCATTGCTTTTTCTTTATATTTCATATTTCTGCTATAATCTTCTCCAGGATAACCATTAATTAAAGTGTTGTAATCTTCTATTGAATTCTCATAATACTCTTCAAAATTCTGAACATCTTCATTACTTGCTTCATCTGAAAATTCTTTGTTTCTTGCTCCAGCAAAATTAATTATAGAAATATCTTTCTCTTTAAAACTAAATTCTCTCTTTCCATCCTGACTAAAAGGAATAACTTGGATCTGTCTTCCACTAATAAAATTCCCTCCAACTTTTCTTATGTTTCCTGAAACTTTTTTAATTCCATCCCACACTCTTTCAAATTCATTCATTCCTTTTGCATCACTATATGTCCCTATATCATCAACCAAACGAGAAACTTGGGTTATTTCTGTTCTAGAAAGTTTTTCTTTTTCTTCTGGATAAAAAACCAAAACAGCAAATAAATCTTCTTTATCTATATCTCCTAATATTTTATCTCCCTTGACTCCAACATAACCAAGAAAAACCCCTCCCTCTTCACCATCCATTGTAGAATCATAAAGTTTGTCCCCTATTTCATAAGTTCCGTTTTGACCATTAACATTCATGTCTATCTTAGGTGAAAAAAATAATTCAAAATTATTTTTTTCTAAAAATCCATCTTCATCTTCCTCACAATCAAGAGTAACATATTGCAATAATCCTTGTTTTTCAACATTGACAATTCTACATTTTTCATTAAGAAATTTCTCTCCTTGTTTAATTTCAATAATTTCAGAATTAACTTTTAATCTTGCTGTTGTTGAAGGATTTTCAATTGAAACTAATTTTACTTGTAAATTAGCCATACAAGGATTAAACCCAGGAAGATAAATCCTACCTGATTTTTCACCCGCATTAAGTGTTTGCCCAAAAGATTCAATTTTTTCTAAATAATTAGAACTAGATTTTGTTTTATATTTGTCAGAATAAATAGAAATTCTTGCCTTATCACTTCTTATATTTGTTGCTCTTAAATAGCCCTTTCCATCCCAAAAACTATAATATTCTTGTTTTTCATTCCAATCACTATCACTCATGCTAGGCAAATAAAACTCTGTTTTTCCAATTCCAAAAGCATTTTCTGCATTATATCTTATTTGTGCTGTAATATTCCCTTCAACATAATCAGGCATTGCAGACTCATTTGGTTCTCTCCTCAAAACAATAACTGCTGATCCTATGTCTTCCATGATAGGAGTGTTTAAATCATTTTCATATCCTAAAGCAGCCCTTTCTGGCTGAAAACCAATTGTTTTAACACCTCTTGGATATTCTCCTTTAAAATTAAGGGTTTCAATTTCTTTAACATCTAAAAGAGGATTTAATTGTGTAGCTGAAATTGTACAAAAAACAGGAACATCTTGTTCTTCTAACAAATCACTTCTCACAACCTTAGGAGTGCAACTAAAAGGTTTAACCTGAAAAACAAAATCATTTCCCTCTTTACAATATTTAGAAGTATCAAATTGTTGATATAATCCCCCTAGACCAGTTCCTGAATATTGATTTCCTTCAGAAGGATATGAAACCTTGTATGGAGAAATAATCATGGAAAACATTATTACAAAAACCAAGATAAATAAAACATTCATTAGACCCTTTTTTTGTTTTTTATTAGCCATTTTATGAAATTTCTAAATCTATTTCTTTATTTTCTATAATGCCATAGTTTTCTTGCAATTCTGCTAATGAACCAGGCTTTGAAAATTTATCTACATTCAATAAAATCTTTTCAGAATTTCTCAAAGAGGAATCTGAAAAATAATAATCTTTGCTCCCTCCTCCTATAAGAACATTTGAATTTATCATATCTGGAGAATCCACTTCAAAACATTTTTGTCCTGGAATAAAATCTCCTGCTATACTATCTGAAACATCCAAACAATATTCTTCAGTTCCTGTCTCTTGATCTAGTGAAAGTGACGAATTTCCATAAATATTTGCTTCAATAGAATATTGCCCTTCAGTTAATTTAACTTTTTGTTCTTGTGGATATGTGACTGTAGTTGAATAGTCTTGTGAATCAAAATAAATAACTGCTCTTGAAACTTCTTCTTTGTTGTACTCATTGATTTTTTTGTTTCCTATTAATAATCCTAAATCTAATTCATAAATGGGGTCCATAAAAATTGTTGCACTCCCTCCCTGAACAGTTGAATAAGTTGTTTCTGAAGTCTTAAAATTTTCTGAACTTGCAACTATCTGTCCATTAACACATTGAGGAACACTTGTTCTTAAAACCCCCTCCTCTCCTGTTTCACCTAAATAACATTTTGTATTTAAGCATTCTATACTTATTTTG
>DATFJM010000020.1:0-9207 GCA_035269225.1 Candidatus Nanoarchaeia archaeon | reverse complement strand
TACCTTGTATCTGGATAATAAATATAAAAATTAGAAAAATAAGAAAATCCTAGTAAATCAATCCCCTTCTTTAGGTCTCCACTGATAAACTTTATCATGATGATCAAAATAATAAATTACAACAGTTTCTCTCCAGTGGTCTATTCTAAAAATTAAAACAAAACTCCTGTCTATATGGACTCTATTAAATGATTGCAATGGCTTCCTTAAAAATTTATACACATGGTCAGGCTTTTTTCTAATCTCCTGAATCTTTTTATTTATTTTCTTTAGTTGTTCTGGATTCTTCTTTGATATCTTTCTAAAAATCTTATCTGCTTCTTCTTTTATTTCAAGAGAATACATTTTATTAAGAATATCTTTCTAAAAAGTCATCAACCTTAATGCTCTTTTGTTGTTCTATTTTTTTCATTTTTTCAATAAATTCAGGACGAAGTTCTGGCTCATTTTCCAATTCTGCATACCTTTTGATAATAAACTCTATGGTCTCGTCCTTGTCTTTAAAGTCATACTTTGCTTTAACAAAATTCAAAATTTTATTCATATCCTCACTAATTTTTATCAGAGCATTAACCATTTTACAAAAAATTATTTTTACTTATTAAAACTAAGTTGAACTTATTTATAAATCTTTTCTAATCCCTCAAACTATCAAAACCCTAAAACTCTTCAACAATCTCTGTTTCTAATTTCTTATAACCAAAAAAATCAGTTGCATAGTTATAAGCTCCTGCATTTAAAAAAACAATTTTATTCCCTACTTTGACTTTGGATTTTGGAAGTTTAACTTTATATCTAAAAATATCATCTCTTGTTGGAGAGTTTCCTTTTATTAAATAACTGCCAACTTCTCCTTTAACATATTCTTCATTATTTATCTCATTTTCAGTTACTTCATCTTTAACTAACATCTTAGTTCCTGTTAAAACACAATCTAATGAACAATTATAAACAGAAACATTTACAATAAGATTTTTGTCCTGAATCTGAATGATTTCGGTTTCCAGTCTAACACTAGGTCCTGCAATATACCTTCCTGGTTCAATAACTGTTTTTATATCCCACCCCCTGAGGAATTCTTTAGTTTCTTCTAGTTTCTGGAAAATATAATTATACATTTTTTTATTTGAAGAAACATATTCTGCAGGAAGACCGCCTCCAAGATTAATAATTTCCACCCTCTGGAGTGTTTTCTCTGATAAAGAATCTTTAATTTCCTCAACAATTTCCCATTCAGAAGTATTTTGTGTTTTTCTGTGTAAATGAATTCCAAGATTATTTATGTGTTTTCTGTTTTCTTGTTTATTTAATTCAGATATTAACTCATTAACCTTTCCTGAATTCATCCCATAGACAAAATATTTCCCAGTTCCTACTCGATGTTCCTGAAATTTCATTCTTAATAACAAATCAATACTATTTCTTTTTTCATTCTCCTTATTTTTTATAACTTCTAATAAATTGTTTAAGTCTTGTTCATTATCTACAACAAACTTTTTTATCCCTCTATTTAATATTTCTTTAAGTTGTTTTTTAGATTCTGCTTGTGTAAAAAACCAGATTCTATTATTTTCTATTGTTTCTTTTTCAAACTTTTCAAGTTCAAGGATATCATGTATTGAAAAATCTGTTTTTTCTATTTCATTATTAATGATTAGTTTTTCAATTACCTTTCCTACAGGATGATTTGTTTTAAAAGAATAAGAAACATCTAATCCTTTTTCTTGTAAATTTTTTATTTTGTTTTTTACTTCTTGTTTAGAAAGAATAAACCTTGCTTTACTCATTTTTTCTCTCTTGTTTTTTACTTTCTGGATCCTTGATTCTTAAGGCAAATTTAATTACTAATTTCTCTTCTTTCTCTCTTTTATCTTTAAGTTTTAAGGGAGATTCAATAAACCCATCAAAACCTTCAACTTTATTATTTCCATTAACTAATTCTTTATTTTCAAAAGATTTAATAGAATAGATAACAGCTTCAATCTCTGCCTCTATTTTATGATCCAATCTTAAGAAACCTAAAACCTGATTATACCATTCTCCTGCAGAAGGCATAAGTTTGTTTAATTCTTCCTGTTGAAAATTTTCTATAAAATATTTACTAGCCTCTTGTGTTTGTTTGATTAAGAATCTTGTATTTCCAAATTTAATACTTGCAATATCTAAAAAATTTTCATTACTCATTTTTTTGTTCTCTGGGTAAAAATCCTTCTTCATTTAATTTATCTAATACATAAGACATAACTAAAGGAAAAGTAATTGTAACATCTCCTTTAACAGTTGCTGCTTGCCCATCATCTTTAATCTTACCCCATGATTTAGCTTCCTTTGTTGTAGCTCCTGACATTGAACCAGAGCCTTCTGAAGAAGTTGTTAAATAAACAGCATAATCAAATCCTCCTGAAAGCAAGGCAGAAAAAATTGCATAATGTTTACTTATAGACCCTCCCAAGGAAATTAAACCTTTTTTATCATCAAAATTTAAATCAGTAACTGTCTTTTTCATATCTTTAATAACATCCACTACAAAATCGTCATGTTTTTGCTGAAACATAAATAATTGAAATCCAAAACTTGAATCTGCAATACCAGGACAATAAATAGGAATATTGTTTTTAGCTGCTTGATATAAAATTGAATTCTTGAGAGATTCTTTATCTTGAGAATAATCCCCTAACATCAAACCAATTTCTTTTAACAAATCTGAAGCAGAAATTCTTGAAGATTTTTTATAAACCTCTTTTAACAATTTAATCATCAAATCTTCAAATTTCATATAACTATTATTTTTAATAACTAAATTTCCTACTCTATTTTCTCCTTTTTCATGCAATTCAACATCATCTGCATTAAAACCTCTTAATTCAAATTTTTCTCCTAAGGCTTTCATTATATCTTCTTCAATTGCACCTGAGGTTGTAACTAAAACATCTGGAATTTTTAAATCACATAACTGAGCAAAAAAACCACTTAAACCAGAACTTGCCATATTAGAAGTAAAAGTCAAAAATATTTTTGCACCTGTTCGTTTCATTTTTAAAACAACATTCCCAGCTTCATATAATTCTGAAGCCTGATACCCCAAACTAGAAAAATTTTCTACAGCCTCTCTAAGAGACATTCCTGGTTTCCAATTAAAATCTTTAACTTGTTTCATATTATATTAAGTTAGAATAAATTTATTTTAGAACAAATTAATAAATAGAAAAATTAACAATATTTTGGTATTGCAAGTGATTCCTGTATTTTCTTTAAATTAAAACAAAATATCATAAAAAGATAATAAAAAAAGTATTTTTAAGTGTTTCTATAGGTTGTATTTAGCAATAGAAAAAGCTTATTCAAAAATTTATATCGAATGATAATTCTCTCTAATCATTGTATTGAATTAGCTAAAAATGTCACAAGGAATTATAGAATATTTATTCTATTTATCCTATATTAAATCTATTTCTTATCTAAAAAATATTTATTAAAAATTAGGCATTTCCATATTTGGCTCACAAGCTTCCAAAACACTATCACTTACAGAATCTTCTAATTTTGTTGCTCTTGATTCTGATTGTAACTCTTCAGTATCTCTGTCTATAGTTTTTACTAATGCAGGAATTCCTTTATCTGTAACACAATAAGTTGTTAATTGATTATATTGCTCTGTTTCATACACAAATTCAAAACACTCAGTTGTTTTTCCTGCTATATTTTTAGTTCCTATAGAAGAAACATCAATATATTCATCTTCTGATTTAATACTTCCTTTTTTAACAGGAGATTGTTGGTAGAGTGATTTTGGATCAATCCCATAACTCTTAGCAGAATCTAAATTAATGCATTGTCCTTGATAATCAACAATAGATTTTCCATTTACCCATAAAATATATTCTTCATCTTCTCCTTCTATACGTGTTTCTCCATTTTTTGTATATATTTCAACTGTCTCTGTACTTCCATCTGAATGAGTTATTTCATATTTAACATTATATTCTGGATTTTCTTCTAAATAACTTTTAAATGTTTCATATGCTTCTCCGCCCTGTCCTACCTTTACCGAAGTTTCTTGGTCTTCTTCATCAGAACCTGGCCCTGCTCCAGAGCCCATTCCTTGACCTACTTCAGGTCCCTGACTCTCTCCAGGCCCTAAAGTCTTTCCTGTCATTTCTTTTACCCTATTTCTAACTTCTTCAGAAACCCTGTTTTGAATTCTTTGGTTAGTCATATTCTGCATTTTATCAGCCTTAGATTCATTAAATTGTCTTAAAGAACTAATTGCTTCTTCTCTTCCTCTCATACTTCTATTCATTGCTTTTTCAATTGCTCCTTTTGCTTGTTCAGGAACTTTTTCATAAACCATTGATAAAACTTCTAAATGTTTTGTAGTAGCATTTGCAACTCTTTCAGATGCATCTTCTTTATTTTGAGTTTTTCTTTGAACTTTTTCCATTGTTTTTTCATATCTTTCTCTTGCTTTTTCCATTGTCCTATTCTTAACTTCTTCACCTTCTGCAGATTTATTAGCTAAAACAGCTAATTCATAAGCTCTTTCATCAGCTAATTTTTCAGAAGACTTAAAAACATCAAAAGTTCTATCTAAGAAGTAAAAAGCTTCTCCTGGAACTGTTCCTGCTTTATCTTCTATTTCCTTAAAATTCATTCTCTTTGCAGAAACATCTTCTTGTGCAGATACATTTACAGATAAAAACAAACTCATTAATAAAACCACACTGAACAAAAACATTAACCTCTTTTTCATTTTATATCTTTATTAACATTTTATTATTTATAAATCTTCTGATTTTATCATAAAATATTTAACACAATTCACAAATTTCCAAACTTTCTGTTTCGGGACTTTCTCCACAATAAGAATCATATCCTTTATTACAAAATTCCTCTACAGAACCATAATCTGAATTTTGCCCTTCACCACAGTCTTCAGGAGAATTACAAGGATTTTCTAAATCAGAACAATTTCCATCCTTTGTCTTTATACAAGTACCTACAGGATTTCCACTTAATTTATTGGTTTTATAACATTCATTTCCAATTGATATTCTTGTATCCATTCCAGATTCCCATTCAGTTAATCCTTCACAACACTCTTCTGGGTATTCTTCAGTATAAACATCTGAAAATTTTTCTCCTTCTTCAGCACATTCTTTTTCAGCATCATTATTCCCGCTCTCTTCTTCTGAATCTTCACCCTTATCTCCATTGCCTTTTCCAGGAGTTTTTGTCTCCCAGACACATTCATTATCAATACAAGCCCATTCTCCAGGAACTGCTATATGATGAAGTCCTTCACAATCTTCAACTGTTTCACAACTTGTATTGTTTTTCATTTGTCCATTCCCAGGCCCTAAACCTTGTTCTCCTGACATATTCTTAGGACAATTATAGTGTGTTTTCCAATAACCCATTCCCCTGCCATATTTTTCATTAATTATTTCAGCTGTGTCCTTAGCAAATTCAGTTCTTTGTTTTATTTTTTCTTGAACCATTTCTTGTATTTGTTCTTTAGTCATTTTGTTTTCTTTTATATCTTCTTGGATATTTTCAGTGTCTCCCATAACCATTTCTCTTAATATTTCTAATAATTCATCTTGAGATACTTTTTCTTTTTTAGTCTTGTTTCTTATTTCTTCTGGTAAATCAGAAACATTAAACTCTTCAGGAAATAAACCACATTTAATATTCATTCTCATAGCTCTTATATGGGCTTCTTCTAATTCTTTCATATGAATTCTATTTCTCATTTGTATAGAAATCTTGTTCTTAATTCTTTCATCAGTCTGTTGTTTAACCTTTTCTGCTTTAGATTCATTAAATTGTCTTAAAGAATTAATTGAATTTTCTCTTCCTTTCATACTATTATTCATTGCTTTTTCAATTGCTCCTTTTGCTTGTTCAGGAACATTTTCATAAACTCTTGATAATACCTCTAAATGTTTTGTAGTTTGGTTAGTAACTTTTTCAGCATTTTCTTCACTTTTATTGGCTTTTCTCTCTCTTTTCTTTATAACTTTTTCATATCTTTCTCTTGCCCTTTCCAAAGTTTTATTTTTAACATCAGTTTTATTTGCTAAAACAGCTAACTCATATGCTCTTTCGTCTGCTAATTTCTCAGATGATTGAAAAATATCAAAAGCCCTATCTAAAAAATAAAAAGCTTCTCCTGGAACTGTTCCTGCTTTTTTCTTGATTTCTTGAGAACCTATCTCTCCTTTTTCAGGAGCGTTGTCATTAACAGATGTTAAAAGAGAGTCTTCAGAAGCATTTTCTATTGCAGAGACAACAGAAAAAACACTAAATAACAAAACACTTGCAAAAACAAACATTAATACTCTTTTAAGTTGCATGTTAGAAATAAAGATTATTTTATTTAAAAAACTTACTAAATAACTAAAACATATCAAGTAAAAATATCTAATTGAGTAAACAAATATTTTTAAACTAAAACCCTCTTAAATCAAATACAATGAATAAATGGCTAGAACTTTTAATAGGGGTAGTGTTTTTAATTGCTGCAATAGTAGCATGGGGATATAATTTAGCAGGACTTGGTTCAGCTGCATTAAACTTCTTAAAAGGAGGATTGATGTGGGTTGTTATAATTTTAGGAGTAGTTTTTATAACCCTAGGTATTAATGATTTAAAGGAATAATTTTAATTTAAATATAAAATAGTTAAGAATCCTCTGAAAGACTTTTATTATTTAGCCATTTAACAATTATATCTTTATTTGTGTTGTTTTTCTCAAAAGCTAATTCTGATTTTATTTTTTCTACTGAATCCCCATCACCCTCAATAGTTTTATCTGTTTCAAAGAACTTTGTTTTTCCTAAAATGCTTGCTGCATAAACACCAATCAATAAAATAAAAACAATTATTACTGTTGCAATAAACCAGGTAAGAGTTCCTCCTACTTGCGCTTTTTTATTTTTTATCTTATTTGACATTTTCATTTATTTTTCCTATTATTGAAGTTACTTTAATTAGATATTGTTTTCCTTCTTTCTCGGGAATTCCTTCTGGAACTAAAGAATAAATTCTTTTTTCAGAACACCTTGCAGAACGAGAATATTCTTCTTCTACATCACACCCTTTAAGCCAATTTTGGTTTCCTTTTTTAATTGAAAAAACTGGCTTATTAGAAACTGAATTATTCTCTTTTCCTGAATTAATTATCTCAAAAAACAAGATTTCAGTATAATAATTACTTCTTCCCTGAGAAGTTAAATAATCAAATTCAAAATTACAGATATCTAAAAAGTTAGCTTTAAAATCCAATGAAAAATTCCCATTTGATTCATTAAAAATATTTTTACTAAGTTCTCCACCATAAGAAATACAATCAAGAGTTTTGTCTGCAAGTATGTCTGCTTCAAGTGGCCTGGAATCATACGGATGACCATAGAAGGTAGTCACCATTGCAAAAATCCCTCCTGCAACCAAAACAATTATTACAAACCAATAAAGACTAAGCATTTTGGATGCTCCTTTTTTGGTTTTTGCACTGTATCTTTTTGTGAAAAAGACCATTTTGGATGCTCCTTTTTTGTCTATTAAAATATTTTTATTATTAAGAAACATTTTCTCCTCCTTGTTTTTCATTTATCACCAATACATATAATCCAGTGTATTCATTTTTATTATTCTTATCTGGATAAGAAGAAACACTAACATCATTAAAAAAATGATAATCAAAATAAGAATCATTACTAAGACTTACAATTACTTTATTGTTTTTTATTTCTAATGCATTTTCAAAATCTAATTCTTTTTTATTAATTTTTTCTAATCCTTTTCTCATATCAAATTTTATTTTCATTACAGGTTCAGCAGAATCAATCATCAAAGCTGCTTTTTTAGAATAAGTTTCTTCTAATTCACCAACACTATTTCCTTGTTGAACTAAAAATAACACAATTATAGATAAAAAAACCAAATTTAAAATTATAAAAATAACATTTTCAACAAGCAACTCTCCTTTTTTACCAAATTTTTTATAAGACATTTTAAGCATAAGTAATAATTTCCTCACAATTAAGTGCTTCAAATTTTTCTGAGTCTACTTCTACTATTGTGGGTGCCATAAATGTATTATCTATTCCCTCTCCTTCTACTGCTATTGCCCCTATTTCTGGGTTTATTCCTGCACCCACCTCTCCTGCACCAAAAATTAACGCTCCTACTACTGCTCCAGTATATGTCCATCCAGGACCAGGAATAAATATTCCTCCTACAGCAGTTATAACTGCTCCTGCAATTTTCCATGCTCTTCCTGCTACTTCTGAAGTTACTCCCATTACCACATAATGAGGCAAACCAACTCTTATCTCTCCAAAGCTTGGTTCTTTATCAGGAGTATAATTTCCACTAGAAACTATTTTTTGTTTTATTCTTGAAATATTATTTGTTTTTAAAAGATATTCTAAATAAGTCTTACTCTTTTCTTTTTGATTTAATCCAGAAGAAATAGTTTTATTAGACATATATTCATACAAATTATCTTTATCTATTTTACCATTCTCTATTTTTTCAAATTCTAATAGACTATCATCAAACAAAATTTGTGAACAAATAGAACAATAATTTTTTTTAAGAAAAGCATCTTTCCCCACATAATCAATCTTACCTTCACCAAACATCCACCAGCATTCTGCCATTTCATCAGCTAAAACCTGATAGACTTCTTCAACATTTTCTACTTCTTTTTTTTCAGGCTTAGACATGCCCTCACAACTTCCATCCTTAGTAATACAAATATAAGATCTATGACAGTTTAGTTCTGTATCTCCTGGCAAGGCAGAATGTGATTTCATAACAACTGAATTATGGCATACTTCTTTTTCACTTTCTCCACCTAAATCAGCACTAATAAAAAAATAAAGTATAACAACAAAACTAGCAATTAAAATAATCAACAAGACTATTTGTTGTGTAGTTAATGCCCCTTTTTTTATATTAAACAAATTTTTATTCATTTTAAATAATCCCTATTTTTTTTAGTGTGGAATATAATGCAGTTAAAGCTATAATTCCCAAAACTATCCAGATAAGATATTTTATAACTTTATCCATACCCATTTTAAATTTCTTTTATAAACAAGCCTGATTTATTTTCCTTTATGATTATTTTATTAACACCTTTTTTAATTTCTATTTCTTCAAACTTATTTAAATCACTTACAATAAGGCACTCCCCAT
>DATFJM010000019.1:0-3399 GCA_035269225.1 Candidatus Nanoarchaeia archaeon | reverse complement strand
ATACAAGGATTGGAATCCTGGATGCAGAATTAGATTAGACACAAATGGATATGGTAAAAAAGTGAATGAAATTTTAAAACAAATCCCTTCTTGGATAGAAATCAGAAATTCTAAAAAAACATCAAATAAACAACCCCATCAAAGCTATAATCTTGCTCCAATTGATTTCAAGAAACATAAAAAAGCAAACTTTTCCAATGGATGTATTGTAACAGAAAAATGTGGAGTAGGATTAACCCCTCGTGGTTTTTATCCTTGCGGTCCTGGAGGGACAGTAGATAGGGTTTTTGGGTTTAACTTAGGAATAAAAAATCTTAATAAAGTAACAAAAAAAAGACTTAGAAAACAAATGAAAACCTTATGTAAATATTGTGGTCATTTTAAGGGACCAGATCTTCCAAAGAAAGAAAAAATTTCAACTTCATGGAAAAAAGCCTACAATGATTATAAAAAAAATAAACCAAAACACAGTTTATATTAGTTTATTATATAAAAAAATTTATTTTTCTTAAGTTCTTTTATAGATTTAACTTCTCTTTTCTGTTATTTTTTCATAGAAATTTATTGCTTTTTTTGGGTCTCCATCATATACTATTTTTCCTTTATGGAGAACTACCACTCTATCACAATATTTTTCTATATCATTAAAATTGTGAGTTGTATAAACAATTGTTTTCCCTTTTTTTCTAACACCCTCAAAGAATTCATGGCACTTTTCCCTAAAGTTTTTATCTCCAACACGCAACATTTCATCAACTAAATAAATATCTCCCTGTGCATATCTCGCAACCCCAAACACCAGCCTCATATTCATCCCTTTTGAAAATTTCTTAAGGGGGACATTCCGAAACCCCTTTAATCCTGTATACTCTAGAATATTGTCCATATTCTTTAGAAGAAAATGCTTGTCAATTCCCATTAATACTCCGTTTAAGAGGACATTTTCTTTGGCACTTAAACTTTCAAAGAAACCCATGTTGAGAGACAAGAAAGGCACTATTTTTCCTTTAATCTTGATTTCACCCTTGTCTGGTTGCATTATTTCTCCTAAAATCCTAAGAAGGGTTGATTTTCCAGATCCATTAACCCCGATTATTCCTAAAAATTCTCCCTCTTGAACATTAAAAGAGATATTTTTTAGAACCTCTAGTTTTCTTGATTTTGTTTTTCTTTCTAAAATACTTTTTACATGGGAAAAAAGGGTTTGGTCTTTTTTATTTGATTCTATTTTGAATGTTTTGCTTAAATTTTTTATTTCTATCATTTTAGACTTCCTCTATAAATTTATGTTTTCTTTTTTGAAAAGCATAATAACCCAAAAAGAAAACAATTAAAGTAATCCCCAGAGTTATAAATATGTTTTTAATGTCGGTCATATGATTATAAATTAAAAATTCTCTTGCAAATGTTATTATACGTGCCATAGGATTAAGAAAGTACAAATCTATATATTTTGCAGGTATAGTAGATACAGAGTAAATTATTGGACTAGCAAAAAAACCAACCCTTAATAAAAGAGTCCATATTGGATCCAGATCTCTGAATTTAGTGTAATAAGCAGATAATAAGAAACTTACACTTAAGGAGAATACAAATAATATGACCAATAGAATCATAAACGGAAATATATGCCAGTCTATTGAGACACTAAAAAAATACATAAAAATAAAAAAAACAAGGAGATTTAACAACAAGGTCATAAAATTCTTTAGGCAACTAGAGAACACAATTATCTCTTTTTTTATATTTATTCTTGTTATTATGGATTTTTTTGATAAAATACTTGACATTCCCTCTTTTGTAGATTCTGAGAAAAATCCCCAAAGAATAATTCCTAATAAAAGAAACAAGGGGTAGTTCTCAACTTGTGCTTCCCTAAAATTTGAAAAAACAAGGTAAAGAATCAAAAAAAAGAAAAGAGGCTTAAGAAATGACCAAAAAACTCCAAAAAAGGACGAACTATACCTATCTTTAAAATCAGCTAGAGTGAGTTCTTTTATTATGCTCCAATCTTTTTTTGTTGGTTTGATATTTTTTAGTCTCATGTATCTATAATCTCAAAGAGGATTTAAGCTTTTTAATTTGTTTGTATAATGAAGGGGTTTTTTTATAGATTTTTTTTCCTGTTTTTCCAAGAAAAAAATGAAATCTTTTTTTTAAAGATACAAAAAGAGAACTAATGCTAATAGATATTAATTGAAGAAAGAGAAGAAAATTTGAATGGTTTCTTCTTGTTTTTTGATGATTTTTAAAATTAGTTGATTCTGCTTTTTTTAGATTTTCTAACCATTCTGGATAATAAGGGTTATTTTTTTCCCATGGTTTGTTATTTTTTTCCAAGCCTGCGAAATGGAGCACAGAAACATCCATTTTTTTGAAAAAGTTTATACGATAATTATATACTTGAGGTATTTTATCCCACTTCCCGTAAAAGTATAAATTAAGTATTGCTTGCTCAGGAAAAAAGACTATTTTTGAATATTTATCAAATAATTTCATTAAATCAAAGAACATGGATTCTTTTATTATTCTTGTATTGAAAGCAAAAACGCCTGCATTGAATGAAGTTTTTTTTAGATTATATCTTTTTTCAAGTCTTTTGAGAACTTTTTTTTCATTAGGAGAAATTTTTTCAGATTTTATGAATTGAAATTTTAATTGTTTTTCTCTTTCAAAGAAAGTATTTTGAGGCACAGCGATAAGGGTTTTTACTCTTTTTAGATTTTTAATGGAGTGTCTTATGATTATGTCAGAATCAAAAAAAACAACTTTTTTCCATTTTTTGAAAAATTTAGTAAAGAGGTGAAATTTACATAAGACTGTTTTTGGGTATTTATGTATATTTTTTCTATTCTTTTCAATTTCCTCTCCACATTCTTTCACATAAATACCTCTTTCTTTAAACCATCTGAGTTCTTTTTCAGGAATTTTATATGATAATAAACAATAATCTCCACTCCACCCTGCATTATGGTATGCACTAGAGAAGAGTTGTTTTGCTTGTTCTACATAGTTTTTGTCTGCTAATGTTACTAAAACAGATTTTTTCATTTTATATTAAGAAAGAACATCATATATTTTAAAAAACTTCTTTGACTTATTTCTTATGAAAATTAAGCTTAAAATGACTGAAAAATTATGGCAAGGATGGAAATACTGGAAAAATAAAACTCAATTAGAAAAAGATGCAATTGATTCTATGTTAAAAGCAAAAGATTACATATTAAAAAATATCCCGAAAAAAGAAATTGTTTCAATTTATGTATATGGAAGTTTTGTAAGGAGAGAAATGACAAAGGACAGTGATGTTGATCTGTTTGTTATTTTGAAATCACATAAATATCTAAGTTTCTCTGAAAAAATTACCATGAAAGCTATTTCTTCATGGAAAGTGAGGAT
>DATFJM010000018.1:0-8951 GCA_035269225.1 Candidatus Nanoarchaeia archaeon | reverse complement strand
GAGGTTAATGGTGTGGGAACTTCACAAGGAAGTATAGATGTGCAAATTGTTAATAATCAGGAGCCAGAGATTGGTTCAATTAGAGTAGAACCAGAAGAAGGAAGTTCTGGTTCAGGAAAGATAACAGTTGGAGATAACATACAAATTATTGGAGGAGATTTTGCAGGATATGATGGAGGGCAGACTAATAGCGGAAAACCAGGAAGATGTTTAATAGAAATAAATGGTCCAAGCATTCCCGTAGGAAGTGCATTTGAAAATGATTGTAAAGCAGAATGGGATATTGGGAGTGGTGGAACTTATGATGTTACAATTACTCCTTATGATAATACTGGTTTAGCTGGAGACCCTATAACTAAAACTCTTGATTTAGATGTTGCACCTAAAATTAGTTTACCTCTTTCCCGAGGAGGGAATAAAAGAGTTCATTTTAATGATACAATAAGTAGTTTTGATCAGGAGTTTGGTGAAAACCCCAAAACAGGAAAAAAGATAACAGGTGAAATGGCTGCTAAGTTTGAAACAGGCAATTCAATTGGATATGGTTCAGGAAGTTGTGAGGCTTTAATTTATGACCAGTCAGGAAGTCTTATTGATACACAAACAATAAGCCAAAGTATAGAAGATAAGAGTTTACCAGGATCAATAGATAAGGAGATTGAATTAACTTGTAATGTTGATGCTTCTGTTTCAGGTTTAGATGATGGAATGTATTATTTAAAAGTTAGAGCAACAGATTCTGATAATAATGAATTAACAACACAAAGAAAAGTTTTCTATATATGTAATGACTTAACTTCTGCAGGAACTAACTGGAATTGTAGTCTGGCAGATTTTGATGCAGATGGTTATACAGATGGAATAAAACAACCATTTAATTATTCTGATGGTTCTGGAGGATTACAAAAATTATCTTGTGATTCCTGTCCTACTAAGGTTAATGCAGGCGAGGATGCAGATATGGATGGTATAGATGCTGCTTGTGATCCAGATGAAGACCCTTCAGACTATATTGCAACCCCTATAACTCCTGCTAATGAGGAGACAGGTGTTAATACTTCTACAGTTTTGGAGGTTTCTGTTATTGATACTAAAGGAGGAGATCCTATGAATGTAAGTTTTTATAATGCTGCAGATGATAGTTTAATAGGATATGATGAAAATGTTGCAAGTGGAGATGAAGCTTCTGTATTATGGGCAAATCTTTTATCAGGAACTAGTTATAGTTGGTATGTTATAGTTGATGATGGTTCAATAGTTGGAAATTCTGAAACATGGAGTTTTACAACTGCAGGTGATGGAGATGACGATAGTGGTTCAAGTAGTGGAGGAGTAAGCGGAGGCGGAGGCGGATTTGGTGGTGTTGCTAATACAGCTCCAGAAGTTACTCTAAATAGTCCGGGAATTAATGAATTGTTTTCAAGTACAAGTGTTGAATTTAATTGTAGTGTTAATGATACAGATGCAAATTTAGCTAATGTTTCACTTAAAATTGATGGTTTAGTTGTTGATACAATAGATGCACTTCCAAGTACTTCATTGGAAACTTATACATGGACTAGAACTCTTGAAAATGGACTTTATAACTGGACATGTAAGGCTGTTGATGATGCAGGAGCAAGTACAGAACCAATTGCAAGAGATTTTGAAGTTAATACTAGTGCAGATACTACATCTCCTGTATTAAATATTATATTCCCTGAAAATAAAACTTATGACGACCCTGTTTCAGAATTAAATTATACCTATGAAGAAGATAACCCAGAAAAATGTTGGTATTCTGTTGATAGTGGATTAACAAATTCTTCATCAGTTGAAATGGGAATAAACTTTACAAATGTAACTTCAGAAACAGGATTAAATAACTGGACATTATATTGTAATGATTCTAATGGCAATGTTGGTTCAGATGAAATTAGTTTTAGAGTAAGAGGATTTAGGTGGATATACCTTATTTTAGGATTAATATTATTATTTATAGCATTTATGTTTTACTCTTATTTAGTATATAGAAAAGAGAAAAAGAAATATCCAAAAATAAGAAAAATGAGATTTGATGAATGGCTTGTTCATAAGATGAGTGTGGGAATTAAGAAAACAGGAGAATTTTTTAAGAGAGCATGGAAAAAAATAAAAAGAGATACAAAATTATTATTTACTCATCCAAAACAATTTTTTAGGGAAAAAGGACAGGCAATAAAAAAAGGTTTTAGAAATCTGGGGAAATGGTTTAGAAAAGTAGGAAAGAATATAAAAATAGGTTTTCAAAATCTTGGAAAATGGTTCAATAAACAAGCAAGGAATATTAAAGAGTTCTTTAAGAATTTATTTAAAAAGAAGAAATAATTTCTAAGTTCTCCGAAACCCTTAAAATATATAATTCTTTTTAGAGAGTATGGAAAATGCATCCCATAAAAAACTCACTAATAATATCCATTTATTGATTTTTGATAGCCAGAAAGAAGTAGCTAAAACATTTGTTCGTTTTCAGGAATATTATGAATCTCCTAAATTTAAGGGAAAGATTTTTTCTCTTGGTGAATTTAAAAATTGGTATGTAAAGAATTCTCCTAATGGACAAAAGACAGGAAAGTTTACTTATTATGAGGATTGGGGTGGCTTTAATGTTCCTTCTTATATTTTAGAACCATTTTATAAAGGGAAATTTGACCCTTTACTAAAAAGAGAAAAAAAACTTTTACAGGAGTTTGAAGATGAAAAAGACCCTTTTTATATTATAGGAACACATGCAAAAGTGAATAATTTTAGGGCTTATATTGAACATGAATCTGCGCATGGTTTGTTTTATACAGATGAGGAATATAGAAAAGAAATATATAAAGAACTTTTAAAATATGATTTAGGGGAATTAGAAGAAAAAATTCTTTCTAAGGGATATCATGAAGATGTTGTTAAAGACGAGATTCAAGCTTATTTAATTGAAAGCAGGGGCAAGTTTGAAGATTTGGCTCCTGAAAGCTTGGTTAAGAATTTAAGAGAAAAATATAATAAATATGTAAATAAACATGGTTTTGATTTGAAATGACATTAAAAAAAGACACTGAAAAATCTGAAAAATTTAAATTAATTCAGCAAGGAGCAGAAGCTAAAATTTATCTTAACCAGGAGGAGAGTTTAATAATAAAAAAAAGAATTTCTAAAGAATATAGACATGAAGAACTAGATAAAAAATTAAGAAAAAGAAGAACAAAATCAGAAACAAAAATAATGATTCAGGCTTCTGAAATAATTAATGTTCCTTGCCCATTAGATAAACCAGGAGAAATTTTTAGTGAATTAAGAATCCCTTATATAAAAGGAGAAAAACTTTCAGATTTTTTAAATAATTTTGATTTTAAAAAACAAAAAAATATTTGTTTTGAAATAGGAAAAAGTGTTGCATTATTACATAAAAAAGGAATAATTCACGGAGATTTAACAACCTCAAATATGATTGCTGATTCCTCTTCTATAAATAAGCATTGCCTAAGAATATATTTTATTGATTTTGGTTTAGGTTTTTATAGCGACAAAATAGAAGACAAGGCAGTGGATTTACATTTATTAAAACAAGCATTAGAAGCTAAACACTTTCAAAAATGGGAAAAATTATATTTAGAAGTTCAAAAAGGATATATAAGTGGTTATGAAAAAGAACCAGCAGAACAGGTATTTAAGAGAATTGAGAGAGTTGAGAAGAGAGGACGATATAAACACTGAAACCGTCAAAACTTTTCACCAAAGTTTAGGGGACGATATAAACACTAAAGATTTTAACTGTTTTATTAAAATGACACAATATTTAATGAAAAAAGATAAAGATTTTAAAAATCTTAGATATGCTTTAGATAATTATAAACCTCTTGATTTTTATATCTCTCCAAAAGCTTTTACAGACAGAACAAAATCTTTTCATGAAAATTTGGAAGGCAAAACACTAGACTTTAGTGTAGATAATAATTCAAACAATCTAAATTTTTATGTTAACAAAAAAGAAATAATTAAGCTTTCTTTAGAAGAGTATTATGGATTTAAATTAGAATATTGGGATTTAAAAGGAATGAGGCTTTTACCTCAGGTACAATTTCCAAATGATTTAGAAAAAGAACCAGATATTTCTGCTTTTAGGGGGATTATTGATGATTATTTAATTGAAATTAAGTTCAAAGGAAAGATTCTTCTTAAACCTGAAAAAGATTATTCAGAAGATAGACCTTTTTGGACATTGAAATGATTTTATGGTTTTAGATTTTTATATAATACTATATAGTTTATATTGGTTAGATATAATAATGTTTTTTATTATTGTTGTATAATGAAAAGAGGTTTGAAAAAAACATTTAATACAGCACTGTTGGCAGGAGCATTATATTTATTACCTATTATAGGTTTTAGTCAATCTCCTGAAGATTCTGAAAAAAAAGAAAAAACAAAAATGGCTCAGGGAAGAGCAATTGTTGCTCCTAAGGCTTTTGACCATCCTTCTTATGCAAAGGTTAGATTTGTAAATAATGAAATTGGAAAAGATACTACTTTTTATGCTAACCATATGGGAGTGATTAAATATAAAATTCCTGTTGATTTAAATAAAAAAAATACAAAATATAATCTTTTTATTAGTCCTGGATATAATAAACAGGAATTAGGTAGAAATGAAAAAGGAGAGGATTTTGTCCCATATGAAAGAAAATTAAGTTTTAAAAAAGGACAAAATGATTTTAAAATTTTAGATAAAAGTAATCTTGAAAAAAAAGTCGCTGATTCTAAGTGATTTTCTTTTATTCTATATTTGTAATTATTTAGGATTATATTAAGTGCAGACTCAGAGGGTTGCTCAGGGATCATTAGAAAACTTATCCTGAACTTCCTCAGCTCTGCTACCTGCTAAACACCTTAACATTCTGTTTAGGGCTGCTCCGATCAAGGTCTGACCCAATTCACAAAAGCAAGGTCAAAGCAGACAGAGCGTCGACAGAAGAACAGGGGTTCTCTAAATCACCCATTACTTCCCTCTTTGCAGCCTACCATATAGCCAATTTGTAAATAGCGGACGGCTAACCCGCTAGCCTAGTCTGCATAAAAATTATGTTTATTTATTTTATAAATGTTATTTAGTGTCTTTTTCTGTTTTATAATGAGAAACTCTTGAAAAATGTTTAAAAAGAATGTTTTTTTATTCTTATTATGTGGCATGGGAAACATCATCAGCATAAAAGAGAAAGGGTTAATTTTAAAAAATATCCTCATCCAGATAAAAAAATAAGATTATTAGATAATATTTGTATGGTTTTTTCTGTTATTATGCCTGCAACAACAATACCTCAGATATATAAAACATATGTTTACCAAAATGCTGCAGGAGTTTCTTTGTGGATGTGGATTTTATATAGTATAGGTGTAGTCCCTTTTTTAATATATGGAATAGTTCATAAAGCAAAACCTCTTATTATTCTGAATATTTTATGGTTAATTGTTCAGGTTATTATGATAGTAGGAGTTTTATTATATGGATAGGAAATAATATTAAAACAAGTGTCAGCAGAAATTTTTGATTAAGACTTGTATAAGGCTTAAAATAATCATATCTTATTCTGAAATTACTAATATTCTTTACAAAATTCAATCCACTTTTTGAAACTAGAAAAATCTCTTTCTTCAAGATAATGATTAATTGAGAGTCAATTTTCAATCGCTTTGATGAAACATATCTTAAACTTACACATTAAGGCTTTCCGAAAGCCTTAAAAACCCTTAAATTTATAAATTAGTATCTGCTTCTTAGAAAGTTAAGGAGTAGGCGGAGCTAAATTCAAAAAAACAAAAATGATATTTATTATAAAAGTAACAACAAACAAGGAAGAAAGTGCATTAGATATGATTGCACAAAGAGCCAAGAAAAAAGAACTTGATGTTTATTCAGTTGCATTGCCTCATGGTTTAAGAGGTTATGTTATTTTAGAAGCAAAAGACAGAGAGTCTGCTGAAGAGGCTGCCTTTAATCTTCCTTATGTTAAAGGAATTATAGGAAGAACTGTTGATTACTCAGAAATAGAGGGGATGGTTCAGCCTTCTGTTGAAACTGTTTCAATTGAAGAAGGAGATATTGTAGAAATAATTTCAGAACCCTTTAAAAAGGAAAAAGCAAAGGTTATGAGAATTGATAAACAAAAAGAAGAAGTTGTTGTTAGTTTATTGGGAGCAGCTGTACCATTACCTGTCACAATTAAATTAGATAATGTTAAAGTAATCAGAAGAGGATCTGATTCTGGAGAAGATTCAGATTCTGATTATGAAGAAACAGGAGAATAATAAAATGCAAGTTAAACTTTTAGTTGAAGGTGGAGAAATGAAGCCTGGACCAGCATTAAGCCAAAAAATAGGTCCATTGGGAATGAATATGGGTGAAATTATTTCTAAGGTTAATGATGCCACTAAAGATTTCAAGGGATTAAAAGTTCCAGTTGAATTAGATATTGATGCTAAAACAAAGGAGTTTGATGTTAACGTTTTTTCACCTCCTGTTTCAGAGCTAGTTAAAAAAGAGTTAGGAATAGAAAAGGGTTCAGGGGAGCAAAGAGTTACTCTGGCTGGAAATTTACCAATAGAAAGGGTTATATCTATAGCTAAAACAAAAATGCAAAATTTGCTTTGCAAAGACCTAAAAGCTGCTGTTAAAATTGTTGTTGGAACTTGTGGAAGTTTGGGGGTTTTAGTTGAAAGCAGGTTCCCTGCTGTAATGGAAAAGGCTATAGAAAATGGGAAGTTTGATAAAATAATTAATGAAGAAAAAACCGAGGTTTCAGAAGAAAAAAAACAAAGATTAGAATCAAAACTCAAAGAAATTCAGGCTAAGCAAACAGCTAAGGCTGAAGAAGAGGAAGAAGAATCAGGTGGAGAGTCTGGAGAAACTTCAGGAGAATCACAATCAGGATCATCAGAAGAAAAATCTGAGGGCTCAGAGGAAAAGGCTGAGAAATAAGTTTTTAAACCTCTCTAGCCCTATTTTATAGACATGGGGTTGTGGGGTAGCCTGGCTAGCCTTTCAGGTTTGGGGCTTGAAGACCCCGGTTCGAATCCGGGCAACCCCATTCGCATCTTTTCGAAAAAGATAGCGTACAAAACCACCCCTGAGGATTCGAACCTCGGTTTAATTCGATTTTCCGCAAGGAAAAGCAGAAGAAGAAAATCAAAATAGAGCAAACCAATAAAATGCCAAAAATAAATCTTTCAAAAAGATTTAGACAAAAGACTAAAGGTCTTTAGCTATTTCGCTTTTCTAAAAAGCGGAAGAAGAAAATCAAAATAGAGCAAACCAATAAAATGCCAAAAAGATTAAAAAAAACAAGATCTGCAGGAAGGTTTAGAGATAAACATGGAAGAAAAGTTAGAAGTAGGATTGCTAATATCGAAGATAAACAAAAAACAAAACAAAAATGCCCTTTTTGTGAAGCTGAAAATGTAAAAAGAAAATCAAAGGGTATTTGGGAATGTAAAAAGTGTGGCAAGAAATTTGCTTCAGATGCATATTATCTAGAATAAATTAAGGAAACATAAATCAAAAACAAAAAATGGTAACTTACAAATGTATGAAGTGCGGAAACAAGGTTAAAGAAGAAGAACTTGACAAGAGATTTGTCTGTCCAGAATGTGGTAGTAAAATCTTCTTTAAACCTAGAAAGAAAGTCAAAAAAATAAAAACAGACTAATAAATTTTTTAATAAAATGGCAGAAAATAAACAACAGGAATTGCAGTTTTTAGAACAAAATTTGCAAAGTATAATGTACCAAAAACAGTCTATTCAATTAGAATTATCTGAAATTAATTCTGCTTTAAGGGAATTGGAAAATTCAGGGGAAGAGGTTTATAAGGTTATAGGTCAATTAATGTTAAAATCAGATAAAGAGAAAGTAAAAAAAGAACTAGAAGAGAAAAAAGAGAATCTTGATAAGAGGATGAATACAATGGAAAATCAAGAAAAAACAATTTCAGAAAAAATACAGGAATTGAACAACCCCTCTAAAAATGAAGAGGATAATTCTAAAAAAGAATAAAATTCTGAAAATAAAAAATAAAAGTTGTTTTAAAGTCACGAAATCTTTATAAATAAAGATAAATTATAGATAATATGGTTTTTGATAAGATAAGAAAAGCATTTTCAGGAGAAAGGAAAGAAAACATCGAAAGTATGGAAGATGAATATGTTGAAATCGATGTTGATAAAGCAGAAAAAGAAAAAAAAGTTTTAGTTAAACTATTTGTTTTAAAGAAATATGATGATGTCGATGAAGTTCTTAATGCATTAAGGGAAGGATATACAATAGCTGTAATAGATATAAGAAGCTTAAAGAAGAAAGACCCTGTTGAATTAAAAAGAGCTGTTTCAAAAATTAAAAAAACAGTTGGTGCTCTTGAAGGGAGTATTGCAGGATTTACAGAAAATACTGTTATTGCAACACCTTCTTTTGCTCAGATTTCCAAAGAAACTTCTCAAAAGGATGAACAAAAGCAAAAAAAGAGTTTTGATACTTATTAATATTATATCTTAATTATTTTATCTTAATTTTTAGTTATTTATAAATTTGGTATTTGTTGTTTATTCTATTTTTTTAATTTTTAAGATTTGAGAATTATCTCTGGCAAAATCTTCTGCTTTATTTTGTATTTCTTCAGAATAAAGTAACAACCCATATAGTTTTTGTTTTTTTGCTTCATTTATAACATCTATTACATCATCTGTAGATATTTTCTTTTTTCCTTTTGCAAGAAGAAAGAAATCAACAGGCCCTATATCTGAATTAACTTTTATTATTGCTTGATATTCTTTTTTCTTAAAAGATATTTCTTGTTCTGTATTTATGTTGTTTTTATTTAAATAATCAAGAACTTCTTTTACAAATTCAGGTTTTTCTTTTTTATTACTTGGTTTTTTCTTTGTTTCAGGGTTTTCTGT
>DATFJM010000017.1:0-2036 GCA_035269225.1 Candidatus Nanoarchaeia archaeon | reverse complement strand
ATCAAACTTTCAAAGATTTTGAATTTATTATAATAAATGATTGTTCTACAGACAAATCTCTTGAGATAATAAAAGAATACCAAAATAAAGACAAGAGAATAAAAGTTATAAATAATAAAAAAAACATAGGAGGGCCTCCTTCAAGAAATAAAGGAATAAAAGAAGCAAAAGGAAAATATATTGCCATTATGGATTCTGATGATATTTCTCTTCCCAAAAGATTAGAAAAACAATATAATTATCTTGAAAAAAACAAAGATATTTTTCTTCTTGGAACAGGCTCTATAAACATCAGCGAATCAGGAAAAAAACAAACTAGTTTTTTACCTCCAAAAGAATACATTAAGATAAAAAAAATCCTGCCTTATCGGAATTGTCTTGTGCATCCTTCCATAATGTTTAGAAATAATGGAAAAATCCGTTATAGGGAAAAATTCGTTTATTCAGAAGATTATGATTTATATCTAATCCTTCTTTCAGAAGATAAGAAAATAGAAAATATAAGAGAAAAATTGATCAAATATAGATACGCCCTAAACTCAATTGGACAATCAAAAAGAGGTCACCAAGAACTATTCGCAGAAAAAACAAGGAAATTTTATAAGGAAAGGATAAAATATCTCAATGACAGCTACCATGAATTTGAACCTCAAGAAATACTTGGGATAGACATAAATAAAACAAAAAACCCCCTATTTATAAAACAAGAAATTTATTCTTCATTTAAGATAAATAACTTCAAAAAAACAAAAAAACTTTGTAAAAAATATTTCAAACACCATGGCATTTTTAATACTGTTTCTCTTTATTATCTTCTTTCATTTATTGGAGAAAAAAATGTTAATTCGATTAGGAGATTATTGTTTAGATAAACAAATAACTTCAAAAGTAAATTAGAAAGATTAAAAATGAATAGAAAAAAGGATAAGCCAAAAATATCAATTATAATGCCTGTTTATAATTCAGAGAAATTTCTAGATGAATCTATAAAATCCATACTCAATCAAACTTTCAAAGATTTTGAATTTATTATAATAAATGATTGTTCTACAGACAAATCTCTTGAGATAATAAAAGAATACCAAAATAAAGACAATAGGATAAAGGTAATAAATAATAAAAAAAATTTAGGAAGAGCAAAATCCAGAAACAAAGCACTAAAAATTTCAAAAGGAAAATATGTTGCAATAATGGACTCTGATGATATTTCTCTTCCCAAAAGATTAGAAAAACAATATAATTATCTTGAAAAAAACAAAGATATTTTTCTCCTAGGAACAGGATGGGATTTAATAGATGAAGAAGGGAATAAATTAAAATCTCCTCGATATCCTCTCTCAAATAAAAAAATTTCAAAGACTCTGCCTCGCAGATGGTGTATTTTACATCCTTCTTGTTTGTTTAGAAACAATAGAAAAATCCATTACAGAGAAAAATTCCATTATTCTCAAGATTATGATCTTTTTTTGAGGCTCCTTTCAAAAAGAGAAAAATTAGTAAATATTCCAGAAAGATTAGTTAAATACCGGGTGCCTTCCACAGATACAGACCTATCAAAGAGAATAAAACAGAGGCTTTTTTCAAAAAAAGCAAAAGAATTCTATAAAGAAAGAGTGGAAATCGGAAAAGATAATTACGAGGAATTTGAACCTCAAACCATTCTTAATATAGAAAAAGAAGATCCTGGAAACAGGGTAATACTAGAACAAAATATATATTCTTCTTTTAAAGTAAATGCTTTTGAGAAAACAAGAAAAAATTGTAAGGAGTATTTCAAAAAATATGGTTTTCTTAATGTCTTTCTAGCTTATTATTTGTTTAGTTTTGCAGGCAATACTGGGAAAAAAATCTTAATATCAATCAAGAAAATACTGTTTAATTATTAATCCCATCTATAAATATAAAAACCTGAATTCATCTCTAAAAACCTCACTGTTTTATTGTCTATGACAAAATCTTTCTTTGGAAATCCTTCTGTCCAATAATTATTCCTTCTCCAATCTAGAATCATCCACCCTCTTTCATTTTCTTTGATT
>DATFJM010000016.1:0-5230 GCA_035269225.1 Candidatus Nanoarchaeia archaeon | reverse complement strand
AAAAGACTAAGAAAAAATCTTCTGGAAGGAAAAAATCTACTTCCAAAAAGAGAAAAACAACTAAAAAGAAGAAGAGGAAATAAAATGACAGTATATCAAGCATATAATGGAAGAATAAAAGCATGGGTAAAATACCACTTCGTAAAAGGCGGAAGGGCAGAAATACTTAATGTAAAACAGAAAGAACCGAAAAAACCATTTAAAGGAATACCTAAAAAAGGAAAAAAGAAATAATGGTTAATTCAAAAATAGATGAACAGATTTCTCAAGTTGAAAAACTAATAGAAAAGGAAAAACAAGAACAGGAGAAAAAGAAAAAGTTAAGGGAGTTAAAAGAAAAATACAGGAAAATAACTTTTCCAAAAAGACATCCTTTTCTTTATAAGTTTAATCAATTCTTAAATAAAGCAAATAAAAAAAATGGATTTCAGGATTTAAAACCCTAAATTTAAAAAGTTTTAAAACTTTAAATTATCACAATGTCAAACGGAGAAACAAGTATTTCTAAAGCAGAGTTTCAAGAAATAAAAAACTTAGTCAGTGATATAAGGAAGCAAAAAAGAAAACAATCTCAAAGAGAAGGAGTTAGAAGATTTACAGAAGGTTCTCAAAATATAGCCAGAAAAATAACTCCTAAAAAACCCAGTCCTTCTCAATTAGACTTATCTAAATTAAAAAATTCAAATTTAAAAATGAGAGATGGAGAAATTTCTAAACCTACAAGAGAACCAATAAACGATTCTGAAAGAATGTGGGTTGTTAGTTGGTGGGAAAATAGAAAGAAAATGGATCCTAATTTTGATATAGATCAATGGTTTAGGAGTTCTGTTCATATGGAAGATAAAAAGAGATTAAAAGATGTAGATAATTTCTGGACAGGAAGAGCTGAAAATGACACCACTAGTTTTTGGACAGGTTCTATGTGGGGTATTTAATCATGTATGAAAAAACAAAAAAGAAAAAACAAACACCTTTAAGAAGATATGTTAATTCTTATAGAACAGATACTATGAGTAAAGAAGAAATCCTTGGGATGTTCAAAAAAACAGAGGATTTACAGTTAAAGGCTATTATGGCTGTTATGTGTATGACTGCTGGAAGAATAAGTGAAATTTTATTATTAAAAGGTAAAGATTTCTTTGTAGATAATGAATATGTTTATTTTAAAACTTATGTCCTTAAGAAAAGGGATGGAATCCAAAGACTTACAAAAAAGATAAAGAAAACAAGTCCTTTTTACCCATATTTCAAAGAGTATATAAATAAAAATAATTTTGTTCCTGAAAATAATATTTTCACATATAAAAGAAGCTATGTCTGGAAATTAGTAAAACAAGTTAATCCTAATGCTACTCCCCATTTATTTAGACACGCAGTTGCAACTATGTTAGGGGAAAATGGAATGGATGCTTTTACATTAAAACAATGGATGGGATGGTCTAAATTAGAAATGGCTGCAAGATATGTTCATCCTTTAAATGCAATTCAAACTGGTTCTGAAGTAATGGAAAAAGCCTGGTAAACCAAAAGGTTTATAAATATTATTTGTGTTATAATTGCATGAAAAGGAGAACTGTATTAATTGAGGATGATCATAATGATTGGATTGAATCTAATTCTATTAATCTTTCTAAATATCTTCGTAATAAAATAAAAGAGGAAATTTCTAAAGAAAATGAAAACTAAAAATAAAAAACAATTATTGAATGTTCTGGGGATTTTTTCAGGAGGTTTTCTTATAGCTTCTGATTTTATTTTTATTAATCTTTTTGGTCTTATTATTTTAATTGGTTGTTCAGTTAAAGCTGGAGAACTTAAAGAAAAGTCCAGATGGACAGGAGAATAAAAATGTCAAATTTAAAAGAGAAATGGAAAAAAAAGAGGGATAAGATTCAAGAAGGTGTTGAAAGAAGTGCATGGACTCTTTCGGGAATGAGTAGACTCAATAAGGTTAGAGTTCATTTAGTTATTTTTGCCTTCTTGATTTGTTTGGGCAGCTTAGCTGTCCTTACTAGTGGTTTTTTTGGCTCTGATATAAGAGTTGTGAGTTATTCAATACTCACAACTCTTTTTTTTGTTACTTTTATAGGAAAAGCTTTTGAGTTTAGAAAACTATATCAAATAAATAAACTAAAAGAGATGATGAACCAAAATGGAGAAAGAACCATTTGAAATTTCAAATATAACTCCAGAAATAAGGCAAAATTGGATGAAAGTTATCCTTGCTTTTTTATTAGGGATTATTACTTTTGCTGTAATAGTCGTCTGGTGGTTTTAATGGAAAATATAGAAATCACAAAAGGAGAGGATTATTGGTTTATTTGCTGCGAACCTTTAAGAATTTCTGATTTTGGAAAAACCTTTGATGAAGCAAAAAATAATTTTAAAGAGGCAATTGATACTTTAATACAAAATAAATTAATGGAGATAGAAAATGAGAAATAAAAAAGAGATACTATTAAAAAGAGTTCCAAAGGAAACCCTGAAAAATTTAGGAATAAAAACTAATTACTCGTCTCATATATCAAGACAAACAAGTGTAACTTATGCTTATACTACAGGAATTTTAAAGAAGTTTTTAGAAGAAGGTTTGATAAAAAAAGAAGAAGGAGATAGAGAAAACTATTATTCTTTAACTAAAAAAGGAAAAATTGTATTGGAAAATTTAAATAAAATTGAAAAAAATTTATAAGATGGGAGAAAAAATACAAAAAGTTACGTTCTTAACAATAAAAAAAGGAGGAGAATTATATTTTATATTAATTATGGAAGATAAAAGAGTATTCCTTAATTTTGGAGATGATAATTGGTTTAATGTTAGAGAATTAGATAATTTAAAGCAACTTAAAGATAAAAGAAAATATCAACAATACCTAAGATCTAAAAAATTTAAGAAAAATATTGCAGAAACAATAGAAATTATGGATAATTCAAAAGATTATGAAGAAATAACTCAAAAATTTATTAAAGACTTTAAGAAAGACAGAGGAAATAAAATTATAAGAAATGATGCAGAAATAGACACAACTAAATCAATAGAGGATATAGAATATGAATTTAAAAAATAATATTAAAGATAAAACTTATAGAGCTTTAGTTATTAGTGGTTCTATATTTGAAGGTTTTGTTGGTTTAACTGCTTATCTGGCATATATTAATGGAAATCAATTTTTATTTGCTGTATTAGGGGGGCTTTTTTTATTAGAAGTTCTTTCAGTTGGATATAAACTTGCTCAATATGAAAAAAAGGTATTGAAAATAATGTGAAATGGCTGAAGATCAATTTGAAGCAACAGAACAGTATATGGAATCTTCCTTTAAGAATATGGAGCATTCATTTGGTTATTTATCTAAAATAATCAAAAAATTATTTGGTTATATTATGATTCCTTTAGAATATGTTGGAAATATTTTATTTCCAAATGGGATAGATGGAGATGTCGGTGGTAGAGATTCAGGGGATGAATTTTTTTAAAAAATGATATGTGAAAATTGTAAAAAGAGGATAGAAAGAAAACCAATAAAAGAAGCCATAAAATCTAAAGAATGGTGGAAAAATGAATTTAAAAAATTCGGATTAGGTAATTTATTAATTTTAATTGCAATACTTCTAATTTTTTCAGGGTTTTATTTTGAATATGGTGAAAAAGTTAAAAACCCGTGTGAATGGTGTGAGATAAGAGTTAGTGGACAATATGAAGAAAAAACTATTTCTTGTGAAGATTTATCAGAAAGAGCTAAAGAAAATCCGTTTATTATAAATCAAATTCAACAAAACTATAATGGAACTTTTGAAGATTTTCATCTTGAAAAAGATAAATGAGAAATTCGGTAAAGAGGAAATCTCTCAACCTGATTTAAAGCATTTTCTTTGTTCTTCTTTGAGAATAGAAAAGCAAATTGCTTTAGATGTTATAGTTCAGTTAGAAGTAGAGAATCTGATAATAAAAAAACCTGAAAATAATAAATACCTTCTACATAAAAACATAGAATGGTATATTGAAAAGGAACAAAAGAAAAATCATTTAATTATTCATAATAAGAAATATAGAAAGAGAAAACCCTAAATTTAAATAAAATTATAACTAAAATTATTTATGGCAAAAACTAAAAAAACCAAAAAAAAGAGCAAAGAACCAACTTTAAGAGAATTAATGGAATCTTTTGAAAAACAAAGAAAAAAGGGATATAAACCGCATCTTAAAGGTAAAAAAGGTTTTGTGAAAATAGAATATGACTAAATCAAAAATCATAGTCCAAACGGACAATCACCTCTTCCTACTTTAATGTAGGTGCTATGTTTCATCAACATAGTATTTCCCCAGGGAGGAGCGTCCAAGCAACTATTTGTAGCTTGGTGGGATGTGATGTATCCCATGCAAAACATCCTTCCCAGGGTTTTTTATTTCTATTAAATTAAAACAAAATAATAAAAAGAAAATTTCTTTTTCCCTTATATGCCTTATAAAAATTATGAAAAACAAAAAGAAAAAGCATTAGAAAGATATTATAAAAATAGAAAAAAGAGAATAGAGTATCAAAGAAAATATGATAAAGAAAATAAGGAAAACAAAAATCGATATGAAAAGGAAAAAAGAAGAGGAAAAGCATACAATAAAAAAAAGAAATTACAACATTATGCTCAAAAAAATATTTTACCTGTTTTATTAAAAAAATACAAAAAATGTCAATTAAATCTTGATGGATGTCTTAAAGATAAAAAACTTGAAGTTCATCATAAAAAATACACAAAAAAAGTGGAAGACTGTTTATTAGTGTGTATGAATTGTCATAAAAAAATACATCAAAAGAATAAAGAGGTATAATTTTTGTATTTTTCTCGTCGGGAAAATATCCCATAAGCCCACAGAAGCCCTGTGTTTAAACTTTTTTAGTTTTTTAAGGGCTAGGTCGCCCAAATTTTAATAAAAAAATAAAAAAATAAATAAAAATTGATTGAATATTACAAACAGCTTATTTAACTATTGTAAAATTCTTTTTCTTACCATCAGACTTAACAACAAGTGTAAATTCTACACCTTTTAGAGTGTTGTTGTTCTGTGCTGCAAGTTCAACCAGTTGTCCGTAAGTAGAAGCTTGTGTTTGTCCTTTTCCAAAAGTCCAAATCTTTTCATCGCTTCCATCAACAGACACATTAAGCTTCATCTGAGGTTTTTCTTCCACAGATCCATCACTTCTCTCTTGTTGGAAAGGTTTGGATTCTTCAAGT
>DATFJM010000015.1:0-6078 GCA_035269225.1 Candidatus Nanoarchaeia archaeon | reverse complement strand
ATAAAATGGCATTTTTTGGAGATGACCCATTTGATGAAATAGTAAGAGAATTTTTTGGAAGAGATTTATCACAACAGGCTAATCCTCAGCAAAATGGGGGATTTATAAGAGGAGAAAAAGAAGAAAGGAATATTGATTATGTTGAAGATGAAAAATATGTTTATTTAATCTTTGAAATACCGGGTTTTTCTGAAAAAGATGTTTCAGTAAATATTTCTGGAAAAACAATTGAAATTAATACAACTAAATCCGATGAAGCTAAAATGCAGGATTACCTTGCAGGAAAATTAAGAAAAGGAACACAAATAAGGAAGACTCTCCCAGAAAAAGTTAAAACAAAAAATTTTCAACAGACAATTAAAAATGGGATACTAGAGTTGACTTTTCATAAAAAATAAATAAATAACACTAAAAAATGACTGACAAAAAACCAGAAAATAACAAAGATAAAGAAAAGAATCAAAACAAAGAAGAATATAAACCCTTAATGGAATTAAAAGTAGTTGAATCTCTTCAAGAAGATATAGACAAAGGAATAGCAAGAATTCCTTCAAAAATTATGAATGATTTAGACATTGTTTCAGGAGATATAATAGAGATAAAAGGAAAGAACAAAGGAATTGTAAAAGCAATGAGATCTATTAAAAGTGATGAAGGTCGTGAGATTATAAGATTAGATGGAACAATAAGATCAAATGTGGGTGTTTCTATTGGAGATAAAACTTCAATTGCAAAAACAGATATTAAAGAAGCTAAAAAAGTGACACTATCTCCATTACAGGAAGTGAGATTTAGTGACGACCCAACAGAATACTTTCACACTAAACTTTTACATTATCCATTAAATATGAATCAAAAAATTGTTATTGATGTATTTGGAAATAGGTTAGGCTATGTTGTTACAAATCTTTCACCAAAAGGCAAAACAATTGTTACACCTGCTACAAAAATTGTAGTTTCTGATGAAAAATACACTGGTGAGGAAGCTAAAGCAACAGGTGTTTCTTATGAAGATATAGGAGGATTAAAGGATGAAGTTGCTAAGGTCAGGGAAATGGTGGAATTACCAATGAAACATCCTGAAATTTTTGAAAAACTAGGTGTAGGAGCTCCAAAGGGAGTATTAATGACAGGTCCACCAGGAACAGGTAAAACTTTACTTGCAAAAGCAGTTGCAAATGAAACAGATTCTTCTTTTTATTCAATTAATGGTCCAGAGATTATGTCTAAATATTATGGAGAAAGTGAAAAACACATAAGAGAAACATTTGAAAAAGCACAAAAGAATTCTCCTGCAATAATATTTTTTGATGAAATAGACTCAATTGCTCCTAAACGAGGAGAGGGAACAGACCAGACTGAAAAAAGAATTGTTTCACAATTATTGAGTTTGATGGATGGTCTTAAATCTAGAGGACAGGTAGTTGTTATGGCTGCTACAAATAGGCCAGATGATATTGACCCTGCATTAAGAAGACCAGGAAGATTTGACAGAGAATTAAAAATAAACCCCCCTACAGAAGGAGGAAGAAAAGAGATATTACAAATTCATACAAGAGGAATGCCATTAGGAAAAAATGTTAATTTTGATGAAATCTCAAGAAAGACAATTGGTTATACAGGAGCAGATATAGAAGCACTGTGCAAAGAAGCTGGTCTAAAAGCAATTAAACCTCATTTTTCAGAACTAAAGAATATAGAAGAAAAAGTTCCAACAGATATTTTAGATAAAATACAAGTGACAAGAGAAAATTTTATTGAATCTCTAAAACAAATAGAGCCTTCTGCAATGAGAGAGGTTTTAATTAATAAGCCTCATGTAAGGTGGTCAGATATTGGTGGATTGACTGATGCTAAAGAAAAACTTAGAGAATTAGTTGAATTACCTTTAATGAGACCTGATTTATACTCTAAAGCAGGAATAAACCCTTCTAAAGGAATCTTGCTTCATGGTCCTCCTGGAACTGGTAAAACAATGTTAGCTAAAGCTGTAGCAACAGAAGCAAATGCAAACTTTATTTCAGTTAAAGGACCTGAATTAATGAGCAAATGGGTGGGTGAAAGTGAAAAAAGAGTTAGAGAGATATTCAAAAAAGCTAAAGAAGTTGCTCCTACAATAATATTTTTTGATGAGTTTGATTCAATTTCTAAACAGCGGGGAGGTGGAATGAATGATGCAACAGAAAAGGTTGTTAATCAACTATTATCTGAAATGGATGGAGTGGAAGAGTTAGAAAAAGTAATGGTTATTGCTGCAACAAATAGAAAAGATTTAGTTGATCCTGCTTTATTAAGACCAGGAAGAATTGATGCAAATGTCGAATTGAAAGTTCCTGATAAAAAGACTAGAGAACAGATATTCCAAGTTCATACAAAAAAGATGCCCTTAAGTAAAGAGGTTAATGTTTTAGATTATGTATCTAGGACAGAAAATTGGACAGGAGCTGAGATAGAAGCATTAACAAGAAATGCAGGAATAAATGCAATAAAAAGAATCTATAAAAGCCCAAAAAAACAAGAGCTTAAAATTAATAAACAGGATTTTGACCAGGCAATAAAAACTGTTTCAGAATCAGTAGACAAACCAATTTCAGGAGAAGATAAAAAACAATCAAATGGAAACCAAGAAAAAAAGAATGCAAAAAAGGGAAAAAATACAAGCAAGAAAAAGAAGCCTTCTTCTAAAAAATCTGTAAAAAAGAAATAATGCCTTTAGTTAAACCTAAAAAATATGAAAGAAAAGACAAATTCATATCAAGATGTATTTCTTCCAAAAAAATGGAAAAAGAATATCCAAAAAAGAAACAGAGAACTGCAGTATGTTATAGTCTTTGGAGACAAGATAAAAAGAAAAAATCTTTTTCTAAGAAATCCTCTAAATAATAGTTATTACTAATCAGGAATAACAAATAGAAATATTTATAAAGTCTTGACTCTATAATATAATATATTAAAAATGGAAAAATATAGCAATTTAGATATGGAAAATTTAGAAAAAAAGTTCTTTTTTAATGAAAAAGACATAGTTAATGTTTATGGTAGCAGAGCTAATATCTATAAAACTATTGAACCAGGAAAGGTTGCTAAAATTATGAAAAAAAGATTTTCAAGAGATTTTTCAATAGATAGTTTATTTGATGAGGATTGGTATAATAATAAGGAATATAATAAAAAAGCAAATAAAAAAATGAGAAAACTTGAAAATGAAGTTATTATGGGAAAAAAGGCTAAAGAATTTGGATTAAATGTTCCCAATGTTAATGGAGTTTACCTTATTAGAAACAATGATTCAGGAAGATCTTTTCCTGGACTTTCAATAGATTTTTTAGATGGACAGACTGTTTCAAAAATGACTTATGATTTAAAAAATAAAGATGTTGAAAACAAATGGAAAGAAGAGATAAAAAAAGCAGAAAAAAACTTTATTATAGGAGATCCAACAGATAGAGATAATGCAATATATGTTCCTAAAGAAGACAAAGTTTATTTAATTGATTTTTCAGACTGGAAATTAAAATAATAATCTAAATAAAAAACAAAAATGACAAACAAAAAATCACTAACAAAGAAAGTTCTTGAAACAGGAAAAAATTCTTGGAAAGCCTTACCTTTAGGTTCATTAATAGATTATAAAAATAAAAAAGAAAAACAATTTTATAATGCAATGGAAAATAATGAAGATGTTTCTAAATATATAAAAAGTCCTAAAAAAGAAAATATGAAAAAGTTTTTTCATTCAGGTTATGCTATTGCAGGAACTGCTTTATTATCTGCATGGCTTTTTGCAGGTCTTAATGGAAATGCATGGAAACCAAAACAAGCAATAAATTATCTAAATGATTTTAGTGTAAATGAACAAATACAGGATATTAAAGAACTTGATAAAAAATATAATCAAAAACAAATACAGTATGAAGAATTTTTAAATAACAAATGAAACTGAATAGACAAGAAATTATTAATGCAGAAAAGGCAATTGGTTTATATGATTATAATTTAAATGGTCCTGACAGAGATAGGGAAACTTATTATGGAGATTATTCACTAGTAGGTTCTGTTTCAACAAATGAAGCAGGAATAACTAACAAAAATTCAGAAAAACCAATGATTTCAACAAGAGGTCTTGGCCCCTGCATAGCAATAGCAGGATATATCCCAAAAGATAAAACAGCTTTTTTATCACATAATGTCCCCTTAAAAAAACTTGATGATTTAAATGATAAAATATTTGACGAGCTTGAAAAAAGAAAAATAAAAAGAGACAATATTGAATTTTATTTGATAGGAGGGAATAAAGAATATAAATCACACCTAAATCAAATAAAAAAATACCTTAATAACAGATTAAACAATCCAAAAATTGTTTATGAAGATTTAATAGAAACAGATGATCCTAAGGGATTTGGGAAGTCTTTTATTATTGATTCAAGAAATGGGAAATTTTATTCACAAAATTCCATCAATATTCCAAAAAAAACATCTTTTTTAATTAGATAATTTATTCTGTGGTTGTAATTACTTCGTCGTCCTCTAAAACTAAAAAGGTATGTTCTGATTGTGCGACCTTTTCACCTGAAACTTCTATTAATTGAGGAAAATTATGTAGGTTTCCATTTCTTTCCAATTCTCTTATTCCTATTAAGGCTTTATTTCCAAGAGACCTTACAATTTGTCTTGTACAAAAAGGGAGTGATGAATATTCATTTATTATATAATTTAATACATTTCTTGCAATCTGGCTTCTTGGTTTTTGATCACTTATTAAAAGATAAATCTCAGAAGGTTTTCCTTCTTTTATTCTTCCAAGAGAATTTTTAGTAGAAACAAAAGGTTCAATTGCATAAAGACCAGGAGTTATTTCTTCAGAACTTTCATTATCATAATTAGGTATAGATAATCCTGCATGTAAATCATATTGTTCAATTTGATGCCCTGTTAAATTTTTTATTGTTACAAAAGGTTCTGCAGCTTTTTTAATTTCTTTCCCTATCTCACTTATTTTGACTCTGTTTTTTATTGTATTTTTAGCAGCTTCTAATGAGGAATTTGCTGCTTTTATTAATGCCTTATTTTCTTTGCTTTCACTACTTTCTTGTTCATCTAAATCAAGAGAAAAAGCAGAATCTGCAACATATCCATCAACATGAACACCAATATCAACTTTTAATAATCCCTTAGCATTAGATTTATCATTCCATAAGGGAGTATAATGAGCAGCAATTTCATTTATTGATAAATTAGTTGGAAAGGCAACCCTTCCTCCTAGTTCATGAATTTTGTCTTCTATTTTATCTGCAATTTCTTTTAAACCAACTCCTGGCCTTATTATCTCTTTTGCGTACTTTTTAACCTGAGAATGTATTTTTCCAGCTTGAATTATTTTTTCTTTTTCTTCCTTGTTATATTCCATGAAAATATAATATTATCAAATATTTTAAACTTATTTATTTTCTAAAATTATTTTCTTATAATTAGTTTTTATTTTAAATTCATCTAACATTGTTTCCAATTCTCTTTTTTTTAGTTCTTCTTTTTTATTGTAATAATTTTTTTCCATATTTAATTATTAATTTTAAGTCTTCTGTTTTTTGGGATAAAATTAGTTATTTTTTCTTCAGAAGCTTTCCCACAACCTAAAAAATTATCTTTATATTTCATAACCACAAAACCTTTTTTTTCTGGTTTAAGATTAAGCTCTTGTCCAGACATCCATTTTCCTGCTTGTTCTTCATTAAGTTCAAATATGTTTTTATTTATTTGATTTTTAAAAACTTGTGTGCCTTCAATACTTAATCTAAAAGCATCTTCTCCAGGAATATATTTTCCAATATACACTCCTGCTCTTTCAATAGGGGTTATTTTTTCCAAATCCTTTATTTCTTTTTCTGTGAATTTTCCTTGGAATAAAAAAACTCTTTCCTTACCTTTTTTAACTAATAAACCTCTAAGCTCCTTTATCCCAAACTGCTGTTCTAGTTTTTCAGATATCTGTTTTGTTTTTTCTTTATTTAGTATTTCTAAAATTATTTTACTTTTCATAATAAAATGAATCTTTTTTGTTTTTTAATACTTTTTAAA
>DATFJM010000014.1:0-15322 GCA_035269225.1 Candidatus Nanoarchaeia archaeon | reverse complement strand
CTCCTGCTAAATTTGCAGGGTTACCAATCATATACCATAAAACTCCAACAACAATTACAGCTGCTAAAATAGCCCAGCCATAAGTCATTAAGAATTCCATAGCTGCCTGACCTTTTCTGTTTTTCATTTTTGACCTCCTTTTAATTATTTAGTATTTAGTTTATGGAACAATGCCTCTTATTGAACCAGTTGCTTTTTGGACTATATTACTATTTGATTTTAAATATCTAACAGTAACATCTCCATTAAATCTGTCTCCACTATTTAAGACAGGAGAACAAGTAACTGTGAAATTCCCTAATTCACCTGCAGGAACATCTATTCCAGGATTAACAGTTCCACAGTTTTCTATTTCTACCTGTGTAACATTAAATGAGGTAGCCCCTCCATTTCTTACTTCTAGCTGAATACTTTCATTTGAGATGCTCATAGCATTAGCAACAAAAGGTGCACTCATCTGAAAGTCGTCTCCTGCTAAATTTGCAGGGTTACCAATCATATACCATAAAACTCCAACAACAATTACAGCTGCTAAAATAGCCCAGCCATAAGTCATTAAGAATTCCATAGCTGCCTGACCTTTTCTATTTTTAATCATTTTACCCCTTTTCATTCTATGCAATATATTTTTATATGTTTATAAATGTTTTTGTTATTTTATAGTATATAAAACAATTTTTTCGGTTAGGAGAAAAAATAAATTAAACTCTTCTTACAAAGATTTTTATATAATTATTATGTTTATATTAAACACTTTAGAGTTTTGTGGGTGTGCCGGGCCTCGCAAAAGGGTTTGTTCAACCTATTGCGTATTTATCTGGCTTGGTTAAAATAAATTCACAATAGAGTTTAAGTGGGTGTGCCGGAGCGGTCAAACGGGACAGACTCAAGATCTGTTGGCTCAGTGCCTACGGAGGTTCGAATCCTCTCACCCACATTGAGGTTTTTCTATTCAAAGGAAGATTTAGAGCAAAAAATAGAAAGAACAATACCTAAAATTTGCAATCAATTAGAAAAATTATTTTTTGAAAAGATGCCTCTCTTGGCCCGGTTTGGTTTTGTATGATGTCTATTTTGATTTTCTTCTCCCGCTTCTTAGAAAAGCGAAATAGCTAAAGACCATGTCTTTTGTTTTTTTGAAAAGATGCCTCTCTTGGCCCGGTTTGGTTTTGTATGCTATCTTTTTTGAAAAGATGCTATTTCAATGCCTTTGAAACTTCTTGTAAATCTTTTTTAAGTGTTTCAACTGATTGTTTAAAGATTTCTTCAGGAGAAAGCTGCCCAAAAGTTTCTACAGTTAATATTAAATTATCTTTGTCAATAACTTCTGCTTTTTGATTATTTTTTTCTGCAAGACCTTCACAAACATCAGCGACTTCTCTTTCTTTGTTGTCTTTAATTATTATGTTTTCTCCCTTTTCTTGTATTTCTGAATTAGGACAAATTCTTTTAACTTCTTCTAAAAAGTCTTTACTCATTTTTATTTCCGCTTCTTTTCTGTAAAAAATAATTCCAGGAGAGAATTTAGCATGGTCTTTTCCTCTTCCAGATCTAACAGTTCCCTTTAATTCTATTTGTTTTCCTTCTTCTAATATGTCTAAAGGAATTTTATCATGAACTAACTCTACATCTCCTTTTATATCTCCTGAATAAACAGTTCCTTTTCCTTTAGCATTAAGTGTAATTTCATATTCTTTTTTTGTGCTTTTATTTGTTTTAATAGGAACTAATCCAATTCTGTGTGCAAGGGTTTCATCATAAAGAGCAGATTCATTTTTTGAAATTTCTACCTCATCTATAGCGAATATTGGTATATGGTGAGAATATCTTCTAATGGCATTAGCTAAATTTTCATTTGTTTCTTCTTTGAATACAATTTTATTGTCTTTTTTGTTTATTATTTCCATTTTATGTTTTTATTAAGTGTTTTATAGGTTATTTAAATTTACTCCTTATGGCCTTCTTCCCCTTCTACCTCCTTTTGCTTTTGGCCCTCCCCTTGGAACTCTTGTTATGTCTAGTATATTTATTATCTTAAATCCTTCTCTTGAAAGACTTTTTATTATTGCATTTGCACCAGGTCCTGGAGCAGAATTTCCTGTTTTTGCCCTTATTCTCACATAAACAGAATTTATTTTTAATTCTTTTAGTTTTTCTGAAATTCTTTTTGTAATATACATTGCTATTGTGGGATTAGCCTTAAGTCTATTATGTTTTGTAACCATCCCCCCATTTACTTTGATAAGAGTTTTTCCAGACATGTCTGTAACATGAACAATTGTGTTATTAAATGAAGTATAAATATTAATTAATGCTTCTATGTTTTTTTCTTTTTTTTCTTTTTTTATTTCTGTTTTTGTTTGTTTTTCTTCTGCCATTTTTATTCCTTGTCTTTCTGCTCTTCACCAGCAGCTTTTGATTTATTTTCTTCAGTATTTTCTTGAGTTTCTTCTTGTTGAGTTTCTTTTTTAGCTTTTTTGGGTTTTAATACTTCAATTTTTTCTTCAATTTCAGTTGGAACAATGTATGAAGGTCTATTTATTTTTCTTCCATTTACAATAACTTTTTTATGCGTTATTAACTGTCTTGCATGCCTTGGGCTGTTTGCAAGACTTTTTTTGACAACAACTGTTTGCAACCTTCTATTAAGATAATCTTTTTTATCCAATGAAAGAGCATCATGGATCGATTCTACATTTAATCCTATTTTTTTAAGTCTTTCAAAGAATTCTTGTTGTTCCTCTTCTGAAGCAGGGATTAATCTCTTAGCTTTTTCTCTTATTGAATTAATTTCAGATTCTGCCTTCCATATTTCTTTTTTGTTTTTTAAACCAAATTCTTTTTTTATTTGTGCTTCTTCATCTATTCTTGTTTTATCAAAAGGTCTTCTTGGTTTATCATATGTTTTATGTTTTCTTTTCATTTTCTATTTTTTCTTCTTAATTCCAGTTCCTTTTCTTCTGTTTCTCCTGAAATTAGATTTAGTTCTTTGACCATTTACAGGTAATCCAGAGGCATGTCTTACACCCTTATAACTTTTCATTTTCTTTAACCTTTTTATATCAAACTCTTTTCTTAAATCCAAATCACTTCCTTGCAAGTGTTTGTTTTCTCCTGTTTCTAAATCATTTCTTCTATTCATAAGATAAACAGGAACATCTGGTTTTTTAACAAACTCGGTTATTTTACTTATTTCATCCTGAGTAAGCTCTCCTATTTTTTTTCTTTTATCAATATTCAATTTTGTACAAATAGCATTAGAAAAATTCCAGGATATACCCTTTACTCTTGTTAACCCCGAATAAACAGACATACCTCCAGGTACATCTTTTGACATTATTCTTATAATACTTGCATATTCTTGTTTTTTCTCTTCTGCCATTTTATTGGTTTGCTCTAAATCTTTTTGAAAGATTTATTCTTCTGCCATTTTTTGGTTTTGTACGCTATCTTTTTTGAAAAGATGCTTCTTCTGCCATTTTATTGGATAAATAAATTATATCTCTCCATTTCTGTTAATTCTTTAAATATTCTTTTTTCAACAGCTTTCTGTGGGTCAGGAATATTCTGAATCCTCTCATTCATTTCTTCAAAGGTTTCAAATTCCTTTTCCTTTCTCTGTTTTATTATCTCTTGCATGTGTTTTTTTCCTAATCCAGGCAAGAGCTCTATCTGATGAACTCTCTTGTTTATTGCATCAGCATTGTTATAAAAGTCAACATAATGTTTTTCATTTTCTTTAACTGCTTTATGTATGACTTCTTGTAATTGTTCTTTTGCAGTTTCTGTTAATTTTTCTCTCTTTAGTCTACCTTGGATATAATAAATTTTTTCTCTTTTACCATTTCCAATGTAAACTTTTTCTCCTATTTCTAAAGAAACTCCTCTTCTAGGTATTACTTCTAAAAGAGTTAAATGTTTTTCTCCAACAGCTTGAGCTAAAGGCATGTTCTTTCCTTCCAAAGGGTATCCGTTTGGCAAATAATCTAGTATTATTGCATAATCTTCTTTCATTTTTACTACCTATATGGTTTAATTGTTTCAAGTATCTTATTTGCTTCATCTTCACTTAAACTAATATCAACAAAAACTTTATTTAATTCTTCTTTATCTCTTGGTAGAATATCTATTAACTTTGAAATATGCTTTTCATTAATTTTAAGCATTTCTAATTCTTCTATCTTTTGCCTTAGTTCTTTGGCTTTATCATAGCCAAGGCTAGTGAATTTTTTTACAAATCCTGCTAAGGGATCTTCTTTTTCAATATATTCAGTTGATTCACTCATACTTAGGGCTTTACTTTGTTTTATCATTTTAACATTGCATTAATTTATTTTTTTTAAATGTATTGGATTTATTAAATATTTCTTTTCTTTGTTTTGATCTTTTATTAGCACCTCATAAGCTCTTCCTCTTTTTGCATATACCTTTCCTGTTCTTCCTTGCAATCTTTCAGGGAATGACGAACTAATAGCCTTTTCTCTAACTACAGCTACATGATCTCCTTTTTCAAATTTTTTAAAGAACCTACTAAATTGGATTTTGCCTCTATATCTAATATTTTTCTTTCCCATAATATTTTCAGAATTATGGCCTTTAAAAAACTATCTCTTGTTACAAAAATAAAGCCCTAAATGTATTTTATTGGTTTTTTTCTATATCACTCTTTATCCGCTTGTTGATGAGTTAAATCTCCTCTATCCCTGGCATCTTCCATGTTTTTTAGTATGGTCTTAAACATTTTTTCCCCCCATACTCCAACCCCACATGTTTGACAAAAATCTATAACACTTTCATCAGGAATTTCTCTTCCACAATAAATACATTTTTTCATTTTTTCCTCTTTTTTTGCCTTAATTCTGAATTAAGTTTTGAGTTTTTTTTAAATATTTGTATGTTTTAAGCCTGATTTTTTGCTGTTTTTAGAATTAATCGGACTGTGTTTTAGCAATCGCAAGTTTTAAAAATACTCTAATTGATAAATAAATATGATTATACCGATTCGTTGTTTCAGCTGTGGAAAGCCAATAGGTCACCTTTGGGAGGAATTCAAAAAAAGAACTGAACAAGGTGAAAGCAAACAAAAAGTTTTAGATGAACTAGGGCTTGAAAGATTTTGTTGCAGAAGTGTTTTCTTAGGGCAATCTGATGAAATAGAACTGGTTTCTAAGTTTAAAACTTCTTAATTTTATGAAAATTTAAAAAGAATAGATTCTTATTTTCAATATGAAAAAAAGGAATTCAAAAACAATTCATCTTTCTGATTTAAGTTTAAGGGAAAAAATAGGTCAACTGATTTTTATAAAACCTAAAGGAAAAAATGAAGATTATATAGATGATCTTAAAATAGGAGGGATATTTCTTAATAAAGGAACAGGAAATAAAAAATCTGATTTCAAAAAAATTATTGATTATTATCAAAATAATTCTAAAATTAAACTTTTTATTGCAGCTGACATGGAAGGATATATAAATCCGTTTAAAGGATTTTATAATTCTAAGTCTTTTAACCAAATAAAAACAAAAAAAGAAGCACATGAATTAGGTAAAGAACATGGAGAAATTATGAAACAAATAGGATTTAATGTTAATTTTTCTCCTGTTACAGAAATGAGAAATAATGTTTGGCCTGGAAGAACTTTTTTAGGTACTTTTGAAGATGTTAGGGAAAAGATTTCAGGATATATTAAAGGGTTAAAAGAAAAAAACATAAAACCAACAGCCAAACATTTTCCAGGAGGAAATTTAGTAAAAAACCCTCATCTTGTTAGATATGCAACTAAAATTTATCCAGAAGATATAGAACTGTTTAAACAAGCAATTAAACAAGAGGTGGATTTTGTCATGACAGGGCATGCAAAGGTTTATGGGGCTATTAATTCTAATAGAAAACAGGTGACAATTTCTAAAGAAGCAATATCTAAACTTAGAAAGGATTTGAATTTTAAAGGAATCATAATAACAGATGCAGTAACAATGTTGGGATTAAGATTTTCGTATTTGTTTAATTTTAAAAAAGCATACCCTGATCTAATTAAAGCAGGAAATGATATGATTTTAGATACACATATACATTCTGGTTTTAGAAGATTGAAAAAAAGAATAGAATATCTTGAAAAGTCAGTAAAAAAGGGAAAGATTTCTGAAGAAAGAATTAATGAAAGTGTAAAAAGAATTTTAGAGATAAAAGGGTATAAAGTTAAAAATTAATTTCCTTCTTTTAGTTTCCACTTATTTAAATGACCACAATGAGAACATTCAATGATTTTTTTATTATTCTTAATTCTCACTTTTTTTGGCTCTTTATTTTCAAAAGGCATTAAACATTTTTTACAGAATAATTTCCTTTTTTCTTTCAAGGGCATTTTTTTATGTGCAGCTAATCTTTTTATTTTTTTGACTTCCCTGGGAGAGGCTTTTTTTAAGTTTTCTTTTTTAAAAAATTCTTTAATTTTTTCTTTTGCTTCAGATTTAGATAATTTTTTATTGTTTATCCTCATTTTTTTCTGTTTTACCCATTCCTTCAACAATAAAATGAGCATATTTTTCAGCCCAATTCTCTTGTTTTGATTTTTTTGATGCTTCTTCAAGAAGATTAGCAAGTTTAGAAACACTAAAGATTTTTTGTAATTTTCTTATTCTTCCTAAAATATATCCAGCATACCAACCAGACCATTTTTTATCTCTTTTTCCCTTTAATTTTTCTTTTTCATAATTATGATGGTGATGAGAAGCATTTTTTAGAGCTTTTTTTATTCTGCTTTTGAGGAAAAAATTAAATTTCATATTATACACAAAACAATTTGTTTTATTAAATTTACTAAAAAATAAAAAAAAGACAGCTTGAAGGCTTTATGTCTTGCGACACTAACACCAACAACATAGGAAGCTTAACTTCTGGGTTCGGAATGAGACCAGGTGTTACCAACCTATTATGGCTGTCTCAGTATTTTCATAGGGTAAAGGCTTTATAAAGTTTTTTATATGCCTGTTTTCTAGATTTTTTACTAATAATAAGGCAAGTTGGAGTGCAGGGCCTCGCAAAAGGCTTTGCTCAACCTATTGCGTATTTATTTGGCTTGGTTAAAATAAATCCACAATAGAATAAAGTGGGAGTGCCGGAGCGGTCAAACGGGTCAGGTTAAGGACCTGATGGCTTAGTGCCTACCAGGGTTCGAATCCTTGCTCCCACATTAAATAATGAGAACCCCTGGGTTTAATTTGATTTTCCGTTAGGAAAAGCAGATTAGGTTGAAAGAACGAAGTGAGGGGACCCTAGGGAAATTTCCAATTCAAAGGAAAAGATTCCATTGTGGCGAAAGAACGAAGTGAGTGAGGCCCGAATCCTTGCTCCCACATATAATAAACAAGGAATAATAAAAATAAAAACCAGCCCGAGTAGCTCAGTTGGATTAGAGCGATTCCCTCCTAAGGAATAGGTCGCAGGTTCAAATCCTGTCTCGGGCGTTTATTTTTTTAATTTGTCTTTTACAATGTTTTCTAATTCCTTAGGTTTATCAATAATATAATCAAAATGAATTGTTTCTTTATCAGCTGTCTTAAGCCCTTTTTCTAGTTTATCCCTGCCTTCATATCCCCATGAAGCCCCTACAGTAATGAGTGTTTCAGGATTTTGAGGGTTTAATCTCATTACTTTTTGTGAAGAACTTAAATCATTAAGAGTATCTCCAATATGTATTGTGTATTGTCCTTTACTCCCTAATAATCCTAAGGCTAGAGCAAGAGAAACTTTTGCAGGTTTTTTTAATGAATCCCCATCTCCTGCTCCGTGATATTTTCTTAATACTTCTTCTGTAATGAAACAATCAAAATACTGAGCAAGATTGTTTGACTTTAGTTCTTTATATATAGATTCCCATGAATTTGTTGTATTTATTCCCATTCTTAGTCTTGTGTTTCTTTCAGGGTTTTCAGATAAATTTCCCATTTCATGAATATTTTTTATTGTTTCAGGCATACTAGAATATAAAGGAGAAGGATTTTGTTTCTTAAATCTTTTATATGCTGGCCACACATCATGTTCTGGATCTTTCATATCACAAGGCAATCCTAAAGAATCATATACATTTTGAACCCCTCCTTGTTTGTTTATCTCTTTATTATAGAATTCCTGAAAATCTGAAACAGTCTCAAAATCAAAAGGCTTATTATTTTCTTTAGCCCAATATTTAAACCAATTATGTTGTCTTTCAAAAGTCTTTCCTATAACACCATCATAATCAAATAAAACAGCTTGTAACATATTTTTATAGTCTATGCATATTATATAAGGATTTTTATATTATAAAACAGATTATAAAATATAAATAAAATAAAGATAGAAAACAAAAACCTTTAAAACTCTCTTAAAATAATTAAATAATAATAGCGTGGGTAGTTCAGCGGCAGAATAGCTGGCTTCCATGAACTCTTTTCGAAGAGACCAGCTGACCCGGGTTCGAATCCCGGCCCGCGCATTTGATGAGAACCCCTGGGTTTATTGTGGATTTCCTTGCGAAATACGCAATAGGTTGAACTCAAGTGAGGCCCGAATCCCGGCCCGCGCATTGGTCTTTTTCAAAAAAGACACAGTCCAAAAACGAGAACCCACCAAAAAGTAGATTCGAATCCCGGCCCGCGCATACGACGGATTTCCGCAAGGAAATACGGAGTCCAGAACTTGTGAGGATATTGTACCTTTTTGAAAGATACACTACAAACCAAAAACAATAAGATAGATTCAGTAAAGCAGAAGAAAAAGAATGGAACAAGAAAAGAAAAACTGGCATGATAAGAATTATAAGAAGCTATTACTAATTCCATTAATATTATTAGTTTTATCTTTGGTTTATATGAGTGTTTTTTATTCTCAAAATAATGACTTTATTTATAGAGATGTTTCTTTAACAGGAGGTACAACAGCAACAATTTATGAAAAAATTAATGAAGAAAAATTAATACAAGAGGCTGAAGGACAACTTGATGATATTAATACAAGAAAAATTTATGATTTAGTTACAAATGAATATCAGGCTTTAATCATAGAAACAAAATCAGATACTAATACAACAAAACAATTTCTTGAAGATTATGTTGGACATGAATTAGATCCAGAAAATAGTAGTTTTGAATATACAGGTTCTGCATTAGGTGAAAGTTTTTTCCAGCAATTGGTTTTGGCAGTTTTATATGCCTTTTTATTTATGGGTGTAGTAGTGTATTTTCTTTTTGGAAAAGGAAGAGGAATTAAAGCACTATTAGCAGGTCTTGCTCTTCTTTCCCCATTATTGTTTTTTGGATTAAAAGCAATCTCAATACAATGGGCTTTTATTTTAGTCATAGCTTCTTTATTAATTAGTCTTTTTATTTATATAAAACACAATATACCAAGTTTTGCTGTTATTATTTCTGCTGTATTGGATATATTTATGACTCTTGTTTTTGTTAATTTATTAGGAATAGAAACTTCTACCGCAGGAATTGTGGCCTTCTTAATGCTTATTGGTTATTCTGTTGATACAGATATTATGCTTACTAACAGATTATTAAAAAGACATGAAGGAACTGTTAATGAAAGGTTAAAAAGGTCTTTTAAAACAGGAATAACTATGACTGTTACTTCTTTAATTGCAATGACTATTGCTTTAATAATGGTTCAGCCATTTTCAGTTGTATTGACTCAAATTTTTACAATTTTAGTTATTGGTTTAGGTTTTGATTTAATAAATACTTGGTTAACTAATGCTTCAATACTTAAATGGTATATAAGAAGAAAGGAGGAAAAAAATGACTAGGAAATTAGGATTTAGAATATGGTTATTAATAATTTTAGTATTTTTATCACTAATTGCAATTTTCATAACCCCTCATTTTGGAAAACAAGGTGTTTTAGTAGGCAGTGTTGTAGATAATTCTACAGCACATGATGCAGGATTTAGAAAAGGACAAGTAATTAATTCTATAGAAGGCCAAGAGGTTGGTTCAATTGAAGATTATACAAATATAGTAAGTAATATTCTCCCTTCTGAAAAAAACAAAAAAATAAATTTTATAACTTCTGAAGGAAAAGAAATAATTTACTATTCTAACACTACACCAGAGATTGTTGTTGATAAGGTTTCTAAAACAAACCTAAAAACAGGTCTTGACTTGGCAGGAGGTTCAAGAGCCTTGATTGAAGCTAAAAATGTTTCTTTAAATTCAAAACAAACAAGAGAATTAGCAGATGTCTTAAGTCAGAGGTTAAATGTTTATGGTTTAGAAGATGTAGATGTTTCACCTGTGACAGATTTACAAGGTAATAACAGGATTAAAATAGAGATTGCAGGAGCAAATCCAGAAAATCTAAAAGAGTTAATTTCAGAACAAGGTAAATTTGAAGCTAAAATAAGGAACCAAACTGTTTTCACAGGAGGTAACCAAGATATTTCTTCTGTTGCAAAAAATCCTCCTAATGCAGTAATTGAGAGTTGTAATGAACAAAATCAACAACATTATTGTAATTTTAGGTTTGCTGTTTATTTAAGTCAGAATGCAGCAGAAAAACATGCAGAAATAACAGAAAAAATACCAGTAAATGCTTCAAACCCAAGATATTTAGAGGAACCTCTTGATTTATATCTAGATAATAAAAAAGTAAGTAGTTTAATGATTAGTAAAAGCCTTAAGGGAAGGGTGACAACACAAATTTCTATTTCAGGTTCTGAAACAGCAGGAACAAGAGATGAAGCATATAAAGCAACACAAGAAGAAATGAAAAAATTACAAACTGTTCTTATTACAGGTAGTCTTCCATATAAACTAGAAATTGTTAAACTTGATACAATTTCTCCTGAGCTAGGAGATGAATTTGTTAAATCTATTTTATTAGCTGGTTTTGTTGGTTTAGTTGCTGTTTCAGTATTTATCTTTTTTAGATATAAGAAACCCAAAACATCTATATCTTTAATGATAATAAGCTTCTCAGAAGTTATAATAATCTTAGGTATTGCTGCAATGATTGAATGGAATTTGGATTTACCAAGTATTGCAGGGATTTTAGTTACAATTGGAACAGGACTAGATGATTTAGTTATTTTAATGGATGAATCAAAAGATGAAGGTGTTAAAAGTCTTAAACAAAGATTAAAGAGAGCATTTGCAATTATTATGGGAGCTTATTTTACTGCAGTGGTTGCAATGTTACCTTTGATGTGGGCAGGAGCAGGTTTACTTAAAGGATTTGCAATAACAACAATAATTGGAGTTTCTGTTGGTGTACTGATAACAAGACCTGCTTTCTCAGATTTAATTAAAAGATTTGAGAAATAGTTATTCAATTAAATCTTGTTTTTATTAGGTTTATCAAGAAAAAGGAACTTATGCGTTTTGGTTAATAGGGTTAACAGAATAAAATCCATAGTTTTAAAAGATGTTATATTTTTGTAACACATACTACAAAATTACAATAAAATATCAAAATAAAAAAGACTAAAATGTTACCATATGCACATCTATTAATTGGTTTAATTGTTTCAGGAGGACTATATTTTACTTTTCCTGAAATAGGTTTAATTAAAGCAGGGATTCTTCTTGCTTCAAGTGTTTTAATTGACTTTGATCATTATTTATATTATGCAATAAAAGAAAAACAATACAATCCCTTAAAAATTTATAAATCAATAAGAGGAGAGAATAAAGAATATCTTTCACTTTCAAAAGAAAAAAGAAATGGAAGATACATGAGATTTTGTATTTTTCATGGTTTTGAGTGGGTTATTTTGTTTTTAATCTTAGGTGTTTTTGTTTCAGAATATTTTATTTTTATTTCTTTAGGAATAATTTTACATTTATTTCTTGATATAATCGATCATTCAAGATATAATGGAAATGCAGAAAGATTTTCAGTTATCCATGATTTTTTAAAGTATAAAAAATTGAAAAAGTTAAAATAATTTTAAATATTGAAATATCTTTTTTCTTCTTAGTTTTAGTATTTTTCTTTATTATTAGTGATTTATTTACTAAAAGAGGAGATTTTTACTATTTTGGATTTTTTTGTTTCTTTCTGGAAAATAATATATAATATATTAGTTTCGTGTTTGAAACTTACATAAACTACAAACATTAACATCTCTCTTATAAATAACCTCGCTTTTATTTAGATGTATTAAATTTTAGCAGGGGAATTTTTGAAAATTATCTTTTGAAAATTTTGCAGAATCTTTTTTCAATTTCTGCTATTTTTTGTTTGTTTAAATAACCTATTTTGTAATTGATTCTTTTCCTGTCCATACTGAAAATAATTGTGGGTCTTATATAACTGGTTTGTTTTAATGAACCCTCTTGAAAATCATTATCCATTAATTTTATGGAATCCGGATCAGGCCTTTTTTGACTTGTAATTTGACATAAGATTAAATTTTCATCATAAGTATTTGCAACAACCAAAGCAGGCCTCTTTTTTTGATTTATTAGAATCTGAGAAAGGAAAATTAAATACTACAACATCTCCTTTTTTATATTTCAAAGATTCTTCCATGCATCATCCTCTTTTTTATTGTCCCACTCTTTAGAGAGTACTTCTTCAGAAACAAGTTCAGGAGACAATTTTTCATTTATCTGATTAAGAGGTCTTAATTCAACCCTATCCGGATAAACCAAAATACTTATTTTAGAACCTTCTTTAAATCCTTCAATAGTCCTTATTACCCCTGGTATAGAAATTTGTCCTTTGCTTGTTATTTTTGCTGTTTTTATTTCTTTCAAATTGTTCTGTGTCATTTTCTTACATGTAAGAAAAATAAGAATTATATAAACCTTTTGGAGATGTCTTTATACAATTTTTTGAAAAACTTCAATTCAAAATAGTCCACAAAAAGATTTTTAAATATTGAAACATATATGTTTCATATGAAACAAGAAAAAATCAATATTAAACTTTTTGACGAATTAATGAAAAAACCCTCCCATCAGAGAGGGTTAGCAAGAAAACTTGACACAAACCAAACCCAAATAAGAAGAAAATTAATTGAATTAGAAAATTCTAATATAGTTGATTCTAGTGTTGAAGGAAAAAATACTATTTATTCTATAAAAGATAGTATAGAATCTAAAATATATCAAAGAATAATTGAAAATAAGAAACTACTTTTATTTTTGGAAAAATCCAAAATAAGAAAGATTTTCAAGGGAATACAAAAATATCTCAGGGAGGGCGTAATAAAAAAAGACAGGGCAATTGTGTTATTTGGGTCTTATGTTAAAGATGAGGAAATAAAAAACAGTGATATAGATATTTATATTAATTCAGGTTCAGAAAAAGAGAAAAATCTTATTAAGGAATTATCAGACAGGATAGAATTAAAATCAGGAAAATTTGATAAAAACCAGCCTCTTGAAAAAGAAATAATAAAAAACCACGTTATTTTAAATAATATAGAAGGTTTTTTGGATTTAATAAGATGAAAATAAACAATAAAAAACAAAATGACAGAAGAAGATAAAGACAAACAGAAAAATCCCAATTCAAATAAAGAAAAAGAGGAAACTGAAAATTCTGAAAACCAGACGAATAATGATAATAAGAACAAGGAAGAAAAAAAACCTGGAAAGAAACAAAGTTTAGGAAAAGAAACAATGAAGAATTCTGGCTATAACTTAACAAATACTATTGTTTCTAAAGCAGGAGGTTTGATTCTTACAATTATTTTAGCAAGATTATTACTTCCTGAATTATATGGCCTTTATAATTTAGTTTTATCTATAACCCTGATTGCATCAGCAATAATTAATGCAGGAGTGCAAAAAACAACAATAAGATATGTTTCAGAACAACTCGGGAGTGGAAATAGGGAAAAAGCAAGATCTTATTTTAGATATTTATTAAAAATCAGAGGAGTTTTATTTGGTATACTTGTATTAATATTAGCACTTTCTGCAAAATATTTGGCTAATAGTGTTTTTGAAAAGCCTGCAATTTTTCTTCCTATTTTAGCAGGATGTTTTTTAGTTTTAATGAGAGCCTTTAAAGGAGTTATTAATTCTGTTTTTATTTCTATAAGAGATTTTAGAACAATAACAATAAATTCAGTTATTCATCAATCATTAAGAATTCTTCTCCCTTTAATAGCAATTTTGGTTTTGTCTGATGAGATTACTTTAATAGGAGTATTTATTGCATTAGGTATTGCAGGTTTAATTTCAGGGATTTTTTTGTATTTTTCATTAGGAAAAAATAAAGACATAATAAAAGGAAAAGTAAAAGAAGTTGATAAAAAAAGAATAAAAGAATATTTATTTTATATAACTCTTACAGCAATTTCCTTGAAATTTTTTGGCCAAGTAGATACCTTGATGTTAGGTAGGGCAGTATCTGCAGAATTTTTAGGTTTTTACAGAGCAGCTTTAAATTTAGTTTTAGCAGTATCAACACTTTTTGCTTTTGGAAATGTTTTACTTCCTGTGTTTACGAGAATAACTAAAGAAAGATTAGAAAGAGGTTTTCAAAAAACATTTAGATATATAACAATGATAACTGTTCCTGCTACAATTGGGATTATTGTTGTGGCAAAATATTTTATTATTGCAATTTATGGAAAAGCATACATAACTGCTACTCTACCTTTATATGCTTTAGCTCTAATTATTTTTATAATGCCTATTAGTGCTCTTTATTCTTCTTTATTTCAGGCAAAAGAAAAACCAAAATTACTAACTAGATTCACTCTCTATTCTCTTTTATTAAACATTGTTTTGAATTTTGTTTTTATTAAATACTTCCCAATATGGTTTAATAAAGGACCAGAATTTGCAATTTTAGGGGCAGGAATAGCTACACTAATAAGCAGAGGATTTTATTTATTTATACTAGCTAAAAAATCCAAAAAAACATTTACTTTAAAACCAATTTCCTCTGGATTTTTTAAATTCTTATTCTCAGCATTAGTTATGGCAGGATTTTTAATTTTCTTCAAAAATCTGGTTGACATGAATCTGGTTTTAGGAATAATTGAAATTCTCCTTGGAATAGGAATATATTTCACAACACTATATCTAATTAAAGGACTATCCAAAGAAGATATTTCACTTGTAAGAGGTATAATTAAAGGAAAACTCAAAAGCATAAAAGAAACTAAGAGGATTTAGGAACAAAGAATCGATTTATTCAATATCCCATTCTTTTAACAAAGGCCTTTTTGTTATCTCTTCCAATTCTTTAACATAAGGCTTGAATTCTTTTTTTATTCTTTCTCTAACTTCTTTACTTAATTCAGGTTTTTTAGTCTTTTTTCGATTTAAATCATGTATCTTCTGTCTCAGCTTATAGTGGATTATCTTTCTT
>DATFJM010000013.1:0-3844 GCA_035269225.1 Candidatus Nanoarchaeia archaeon | reverse complement strand
CTCCTTGTGCCTGTCTATCATAAGTGCTTATAGTCATATTAACATTCTTGTCTCCACAAATATCAATAGGCTGTTGTTCTTTTGCTTCTCCCTTCAATGGTTCTCTTGGTTTATTTCCTTTTATAACAACCCCCAAAGGAAACTGAAATGTTTCTCCTCCTTCATTAAAAGAATTTTCATTATAAACCTGAACCAATACAGGGTATTTTAAATCATAAACAAAATGATATGTGTTATAACAAAAACCTAATGCTCCTAATGCCTTATTATTTCCAACAGGTTCTGAAATAAGTTTATCTCCCTCTGAAGGTAAAACCTCAAAACTATGTTCCCAATCTTGTGAATTTAAAAATCTAGCATTATTGTCAATGTCTAAATCCTGTTTAAAATAATCATCTTGATTTTGAAACCTCTCTCCTGAACTTAATGCAAAAGTATTTGTTTCTAATGCATCTTCTAATTCAGAAAAAACATTGTCTGCATCCCATATTAATGGAGAGCATTGTATTTCCAATCCATCAACAGGAGCATATAATCTTAACACATCTATGCCGTATTCTTCTAAAAATAAGGTAGTTTTCTCTTTTTCATAAATCTTAACAGCAGAGTCATATAGACTTCCTAGATAAGATTTTACTCTTGTAGAATGTTTTTCTAGAGAATAAGAATTATCTTCTTTTTCAACTGTTAAATCCATATTAAGACTAACTTCTAACCTACTCTCTTTTATTTCTATATTAGAACTAATATTCTCCCCTTTATTAATGGAAAATCCTTGTTCCTCATATTCCTGAAAAGAACAATCTTGAATATTTGATTCTAAATATCTTTCAAGCTGATTTTCCATCTCCTTTTTTGTTGGAACTTGTTCAAAAGTTATTCCTCCTTGTTCATATTGCCAATAAGGAATAGATGTTCCAGAAAAATAAAACCAAGAAGAAAAAGGATCAACTGAGTTCCTGTATCCAGGTAAATAAATATAACCCCCCTGAGATTCTAGTATTGAAACACCTTCCATTACATTGGATTCAATGCAATTCTGAAAATCATTATAAACAGGTTGTAAATCATCTGGAACACCTCTTAAAGAAGTATCATCTCTTAATATAAAAAATAAAGAAACCAAAGCAACAATAATAATAGCTACAATTATAAAAATCGTCATTTGACCTCTTTTTTTAAAAAATAATTCCCTCATTTTAAACTCATTAAATTAAAAAAATAATGAAAAACAGGTATATAAATTTATTGAATTCGTCTATATAATCATATTGACTCTAATAAAAAATTACATAATACATAATACTAAAAATGATTTATCAAAGGTTCTAAATTATTATTCAAGTTTTGCTATTGCATTAAGTTCGTCCTCAAGCCTAAATGTTCTTTCTAAAAGACTACTTAACTCTTGCTCAACTTCTCTTTGTTCCATTTTTTGTTGGTCTTCTCTTTTCTTCATTTGAAGTTTTATTTAAAACAAAACTTCCTTTTTGTAATCTAGATTGTAAAGAAAAATTATTTATCCCTCATTCAATCCAGACAAAAAAGAAGCCTTGAATTAAATTGAGAGATATTTAATTGAAATAGTGTAAACTAAATTATTAATTGGACAAAAGCAATTCCAATGCATATTATTTAGTCCACTATTCATACTAAAAAATAAGAAAAAACCTTTTTTATATTTTTCTATCGACAATAACCACTAAAAAAGGATAAAAGAAACAATAATTAAAAGACAAATATTTAGAAATAAAGAAGATAAAAATTAAGTAGTTATTAATTCCAAATCATAAAGACCTTTGACTTCCTGTTCATTAAGCTCCTCACTAAAAATCATTACTTCGTCTATCTTTCCTTCAGAAATATCATTTGTTCCACCAATTCTCAGGTTTCCTCCTGATAAAGAAACAAGGCCTCCATAATCTGTTGAAGAATCAATTTCTTCATTAACATATTGTGTTCCTGAATTATTTACATAAAAATCCCATTCACCATCTTCATTATTATAAATCCAATAAGCCTGTGCCTTACCCAAAGAATCAAGTCCCTCTACTTCAATATAATCCTCCTCGCCAAAAAACTCACATGCTTGACCATATTTTCCTTTTTCTTTACAAACAATGTCTCCATTCAAATTTCCTTTCCCACCCTTTATTTCATTATTTGTGTCTCCATCTAACTTAAACCAAGAACTTGCTCCTAGGGTTGTAAGAACCCTTTTATTTGAAAATTCTTTTGTCTCTGTTATTTGTTTTGAATTAATTATTTCTCCTTCTTTTTCAATTCTTGGTTCAACCCCTACACCTGTAACAATTCCTAAATATTCTAATTCAAAAGTCTTTATTCCTTGAGAAGCAATAGAAGAATCTCTTATAAAAGGTGTAGTGTCTCCCTTTTCATCATAAATAATTATTTTCACTCCTGGCATAGATTTGCCTCCAGTATTTTCAACCTGTACTTCTATTAAATCATCTGTAATTGTAGTGTCTTTTATGCCTGCTTCTACATCAAAGTTATCCAAATTAATTTGTTCTTGTGTATCTTCTATCAATCCTTGCACAACACTCCAGACAATTCCTACTGCAACAATAACCAAGAGAATAATTATTAAATTGCTAATAACAGCAGACATTCCTCTCTTTTTCATAATAAAGATAAATAAAAATTATTTATAAACATTTCGTTAATTATTCCTTACTATTTTTCTCTTTTTCAGCATCTCCTACTCTTACTAAATCAGTAACATAGTCTCCTTGTTGTAATTTTACTAATCTTACTCCCTGGGTTGCTCTTCCCATCACTCTTATGTTTTTTAACGAGGTCCTTATCACTAATCCTTTTGCAGTTGAAATTATTATGCTATCTTCTGGATTAACCCCCACACTAGCCACTATATCTCCTGTTTTTTCAGTGACTTTCATATTAATAACTCCCTTGCCTGCCCTTGCTGTTTTCCTATAATCTTTAACAGAAGTTCTTTTTCCATAACCTTTTGAAGTTATTGTCACCATTGCATTCTCTTTGACTATTTCCATGCTTACAACTATATCTCCTTTTGAAAGTTTTATTCCTGTTACACCATAACTAGCCCTCCCCATTGAACGAACATCTGAACTATTAAATCTGATTGCCTGTCCTCTTTTTGTAGCAATAAAAATTTCTTGATTCTCTTCTGCATGTTCAACTCCAATTAAATTATCAGAGTTATCTTCTGGTAAATTTATTGCTTTTATCCCAGAGGCTCTTGGTTTTGAAAAATGTTTTAAAGAAATTTTCTTAACAATTCCTTTTTTAGTCACCATAACAAGATTGCCTTCAAAATTCCTTACAGAAATAACTTCTGCAACATTTTCATCTTTCAAGTTTAATAAATTAACCAAAGCTTTTCCTTTTCCATATCTTTCTGCAGAAGGTATTTCATACGCTTTTAACCATAACACTCTTCCACGAGTTGTGAAAAACAATAAATAATCATGAGTAGAACAAGTAATCATTTGTTTTACAAAATCTCCTGTTGCAAGATTACTTCCTATTACCCCTTTGCCTCCCCTCCTTTGTTCTCTATATGATTGTAAATCCATTCTTTTACAATATCCTTTTTCTGTTATTGTAACAACCACATCTTTTTTTTCAACCAAATCTTTTTCCTTAATTTCTTTTATTGTTTTTAAAACAGAAGTTTTTCTTGTATCTCCATATTTCTTTTTCAATTCTTCTGTTTCTTTTTTTATTATCTTAAGGATTTCATTAACATCTCCCAATATTTCTTCTAATTTTTTTATTTTTTCTTTTAGCTCTCTATGTTCATTTTTTAATTTTTCAGCTTCCATTGAAGTAAGTTGCT
>DATFJM010000012.1:0-9777 GCA_035269225.1 Candidatus Nanoarchaeia archaeon | reverse complement strand
GCTTTTCTCTGCTTCTCTCTGTTCTTCTTTAGTAAGAGTGAGGCCTTTGTATATCCTTACTGTCTCATAAGGAATTAACATCCCCTCAATCTCCCTGAAATCTCTATACTTCATAATAGAGGTGACTTCACGTTTTTGCCCATCTTTTTCCATTTCAAAAGGATATTTTATCTTCCGTGTAACCTTATTATTTAAGTCAATATACACTTGAACATATTCTACACTTTCTTCTCCTTGAGGGGTTTGAAACTTTACATCTTCTGCATAAAGAACATGAACTTTATTTCCGTTCATTTTTTCAACTCCCTTATGAATAGAATTGTTCTTGAAATAAGAATAAGTCTGGGAAAACAGATCAGTGCTTATAACACTAGTCATTCCTCCAGGAGTTTGACTTACAGTCTTTGTTTTAAAATAAGGTTTCCCTTCTTCATAAGCTTTTTTATAATAGATAGTGTGGTTTTCTTTGTAAATGATATAATCATCCACACCTTCTATTGATTTTACATACTCTTCCTGCATTGTTTCAACAATCTCTGCTGCTTTTTCGTCTTTTTGACTAAAAACAGATGCAGATATAAAAACAACCATAAATACTGTTAACAACATCCTAACAAGGATTTGCATTTTCATAAACTGTTTTTTTGTACGTTTCATAATAACTAGATTTTAGTATTTTACAATAATTTAAATTTCAACTCCTTTCTTATGTTTTTGACTAAATTAGTTTGACAATAATTTTTAATTATTCTTTTTCAGGATTTTGTTTTCTCAGATCTGAAAGTTCTTTTTCAACTTTCTTGAGCTTTTTCTTTGTTTTTTCATGTTTTGAAATGGGAGGGGCAATAGCAATGATTAAGACAAGAACTCCTCCATAGAGAAATGGGACAGGATTATCTGCATAGATATTTATTAATATAGCCCATAGAATCCAAACCACTAATAAAAATATTCCTGTGCTTATTCTTTCTCTCTTATGCTTTTTTTCTTCTTTCTCCAGTTTTTCCTTCTCTTTCTCTTTTTCTTCCAATTCCTTGTTTCTTACAGCCTTTTTATCTTCTTCCTCAATCCTGGAGAAGTATTCTTTCCTTTTTTCATATGTATCTTCCTCATCAAGACCTGAATGTTTTCTTAGCATAGCTAAATCCTTATCATCAACAAAGGCATATTTATATCTCAATCCTTTTTCAGGAATATACTCTCCTGTTTTTAGGTCCTTGATGTGTGTTCTTCCAGGCTCTTCTCTTTTTTCATCTTTCCAATGCACATGAATTTCCCAATTATTATAGGGATGAGGAAAAGAGAAAATACTCAGAGGATAATTATCTTTATCTTTTTTGTCATGTTTCCATGAAGAAGGCTTTATTTCACCAGACCTTATTTTTTTAAGAAACTCAGAAACTTCTTCACGATTTGTAACTCTTTTACTATTATTAGAATTAGACATAGCTTACAAATTTTAAGATTCAACAATAATTTTAGAAAAAGGAAAAAGAGAAGCAGGACTTCTCAATTTCCATAGTTATTAGTTAAGTAATTTGTTCTTTTAAAGCAGGTTTTAATTACTCCTTTTCATCAAGATTTTCATAAATCATCTTAATCATCTGGTCAAAGAAATGTTTGTTTTCCCCGGGATTTATTTTTACCTGATAGATATCTTTGAAAAGAGTTTCAAGAAGATTATTTACAAAAAGAGAAAATTCTTTCCTGGGTTTTATCTCCTTACTTTTCATATGTTTTCTTATTTTTTCTGAATCAGGATAATATCTAAATTCCCCTTCTTTTGGACAACTTATTGCTCCTATTTCTTCATCTCCTCTAGAAAAAAGTAAAAGAATCTGGTATTTTCCATTTCCAACATCTTCCTTATCCAGAAAAACTAAAAGACCCTGTTTTTTCAAATCATTTATTTTTTGTTGCAGGGCTTTTATGACCATTACTTCTTTTTCCTGATTAAGAACTTTTTCAAGAAAATCCAAATCATAAACATTTTCATTAAAAATTGCAGTATTCCTCACACAAGGAACATCTTTTTTATGCTGGATTATTTCTTTAAGTATTTCACTATTATTTATTTTTCCAACAGCGACTCTTCTTACTGCAGGATATTCGACTTTATTTTTTGCAATTTTTTCAAGAAACTCCAGATTTTCAGATTTTTTGACATCATCAATTTTTGACAAATTTTTCATGGCTAATAAATTTTTAATTTAGCAAATATGTTTTATTTAATAAAAACTCTTTCTCTTTTATTCTGTTAGAAAGATAGAGTTCAGATTAATTAGTTAGTAACCATAACATCTTCCTCGGGAATATCCAGGGGATTTATCTTCAATTAACATCAGGATAAGATGAGTAGTCAGATGAACTCCTGCACCAATAAGGATTGAATTATGATAGTTTTTAAAATTTCCAGAATAAAAGAAAAATTCAGTAACAACAAATGCTGCTGCTCCTGTTCCAATACCTATCCATAATTTTTCTTTTCTCCCTATTTTTGGAAAATCCTTTTTTAATTGCACTTTCTGGAACTTTACCTTAAAAAGCTGATAACTTTCAGGCAAATCCCCCTTGTTTTCTGGTAAACCACTTGCTCTTGCAACTGAAAGAATGCAAGTAAAAATAAATAATAAGATAATTTTTTTCATAATGATTAATTTTCTGGATTAAACAATAAATTGATTTTTTAATTTTCCTTGTTTGGATCAACTACTAATCAAAATATGCAGAAAGTTTTCTTCTTCCTTTTGAATCTTTATAAATAACTGAACAAGGTTCAAGGTATGTTCTTTTTATTTTCGACTCAATTTCATCAGGAAGAATAATCTTTATACTTGTAAATCTTCCATGAGCAATGTCAAGAGTTTTTTCATCAAATCCAGGCTCAATGATTTCAAGATCATAACCTTTTGCATTAATTTTTGATTTTTCATTAAATTCAAATTCCTGATTTCCAATTGTGACTTTAATAGCCATAAAACAATAAATAATAAATTAGTTAAACAATAAATAAAAACCCTTTCTCTTTTTTTGTGTTCTGTGAGAAAGTGATTTCAGAACTTCTAGTTTAGTTTTTATTAAAGAGATTTAGATTTTTTCAATAGCAGAAACTATTTCATTAGGTATTACTAAAACCTTTTCTTTGTCTGTTATTGACTCAACCCATATACAATCTTGCCCTGTCATTGTTTTAGGATTTGAGGGAGCTATTCCAACAACATTAGTAGGGCTCTTTAGTTGTTTAATTCCTGATTCAGGAAAAATAGCTTCTACAATTTCTGCAATTTCTTTAGGTAAATCCATTTCCTCAGCAACTTTGGCTGTATTGAATCTTATCTTCTCACCAGGAAAATAACCAAATTTTTCACAGGTTTCTTTTGAAGTGTCTAAGAGAAATTTATCTCCTGAAACAGATTTTCTTTTAACAAAATTACCTGATTTTTTGAGATTTTTTTCTCTTTCTTCAATCATCTCTCTTGTTTTATAACCTAATTTAACAAGGTTCTTTTCACCGGTTACATCATCTCTTGCAAAAAGTAACTCTCCTGTGGGTTTTTTTGCAAACCAAAGAACATCTTCACCAACTTTGGTTTTTGGATTAACAGGTCCTACCCCTTTAATAACAACTTTGTGTCCAAAGGGAGTTAAAACTTCTTTTCCAGAAGGAAAACCCAGACTTTCACATGTTTTTTTAGAAGTATCCAAAAGAATAATATCTCCACTAGGGGTTGTTTTTTCAACAAATTCTCCAGATTCCTTGATCTTTTTCTCTTTTTCTTTAATCATTTCACTTGTCATAAATCCTTTTTCTAAAAGATTTTCCTCAAATAATCCACAAGTACCTTCAAAAGGACCTTCTATAAATTCAAGAACAACATAATCTTTTTTTGTTCCTTCTAAGGAAAAATTTCTTAATATCCCTTTTACAATAAAACCAGTTGCTTCTGAAAAAACCTTTTTTCCAGCAGGTATTCCAAAGATTTTTTCACAATCTTCAGAAACTTCTGCTTTGAAATTTAGTCCATTTCTCATTGTTACTTCTGTAAATTCTTTTTTACTTTTTTTAGAACTCATAATAACCTCCATAATTAATTTCAAATTAAACAAAATCTTTCTCTTTTTTTTGTGTTCTGTGAGAAAGTGATTTCAGAACTTCCAGGTTAATTTTTCCTAACTTTTTTCTGGATTATGCAACTTCTCTGCAAAGTTCAATTGCCACAACTTCGGCATTGATTTCTCCAAGGTAAGGATTAACAGGTTTATGTTCTTTAAATCCTTTTAACCTTTTACCATTTGGAAGGAAAATTGCTTTTTTCACTTTTGCATTTTTCAATGCTTTTCTTAATTCTTTTGCAGAGATTTCAGCCATTTTCTTTTGGTTAGGTGTAAATTTTTCTTTTTGAATCATTCCACAAACTTCCAAAATACTCTCGGCTGTTTCATAAATAGAAGGAACATTAATTTCAGATTTAAACTCATTTTTTGTAAGTTTTTTAACTGCTTCTTCAACCTTTTTATGGTCTCTCTCTTTTGTTCCTTCCCGGATTTTTTCAACCTTTTCTGCAAATTTCCTTATTCTTTGCTCTTCTTTAGAAACAGCACCCTTGACTATTCTGGTGGTCCTATTAATGATTTCTTCACCCTGTTCAACCACTTCTTTTCTTATGTGGTCTATTTCTTCTTTAGAAGGCGCAGTGTTGTAAGTTCTTTTTGCTTTAATTTTCCCTTCAACCCTTATTTCTTTATAAACATGGAAACGCATCATGTTATCCATAATCCTGGTTAGCTGAGCATCAATAGACTGGGTTGTTTCCAGATTTGCTGAAAATTTACCTTTTCCAAAAAATTCATTTTTTTGATTTGCAAGAAGACTAAGAACAGAATTAGCCTTAAGAATAGAGATTAATAACATTTCAACTTCTTCTTGAGAATTCTCAAAATAACTTTGATTACTTAATTCAGTAGTTTCCATAATAAATAATTTTTAATAAATAATAAATTAGTTTGAAAAATAAATTATAAGAAAACTCTTTTCTTTTATTCTGTGAAAAGAGTTAAACTCCAGAAACAATTAAGAGATTATAGATTATTTCTTTTCCCCCGAATAATTCTCAGGATAAACAAGCTCCTTTATATCTTTAGGAGTTTCAGGCATCCCAATTAACCAGGGAGAAATATGTTTATATCTTGATGTTTTACATAAATCTTCAAGATGCATCTTTTTCTCATATACCTTATCAGTGAGTTCCCTGACTTGTTTAACTAACTGGGTTATTGTATGAGAACTCTTTAATTCAGGATACTTGTTTAATAAAGCAAGGAGTTGATCACTGGTTTTTTGTGCAGAGATGTCTTTAAATATTTCTTTTTCCAGGCTAGGATATTTATCACTTAACAATTTTTCAAATTTAATAGTTAAGTCATCCAGTTTTTCCTGGTGTAATTCAATTTTAGTTTGTGTTTTTCGGATTTCTTCATAACGACTTAATTGACGTGAATAGTTTCCAAACTGAACAAAAACACCAACAAAAATAAATCCAATAAGAACAATTCCCAAAAGGATATTAATCCCGCCAAAGATTTCATCAAGATCTTCTAAGACCTTATCAAGAAAATAAGATATTCCCATTATTATGGCTATTGCTATTATTACATAAATATAAAACATGATTACAAGATTTTTAATTAGACAATAAATTAGTTTGAAAATTAGAAAAAGACCCCCTTAAAGGAACAAATCAATAAAGAGGTCTTTAGCTTTTTGAGGAAAGTTTCTTTTACTTAATTACAGCATAAGAAGTTTCTCTCTCAGGCCTTATGTTCCAGAATTCTCCGTCCTCTTTAGCAAGATAAACTTTTTTACCTTTTTCAACAATATAATCTGGATGAGGTTCCTGAACATAAACTTTAGGATTTCCCCATAACTCCTTCAAAGCTTCATAGCTTTCATAAGCAGGACCAGGATGTTTTCCTCCATTATCTGTAATAGTGAAAGCATAATAACGATTGTAAGGAAGAATACTGTTTACCTTCCAATAACCTCCTTCAAATGGTTTAATACTAAACCTTACTAAAGAAGCACTTCCGTGTTGTATTACTCTGGAACCATCTTTCATAAATGTCTTTCCATTTTTCCTAAGAAAATAGACATCTTTTTCAAGTTTTCCAGAGTAAGTTTTACCCTGTTTTTTGTAAGTAATTTTCATTCCCTTAGGAAGTTTTATTTTTCCTAAAGAAATCTTTTTCTGGTATTCATTTTCCTTAATTAAATCACCTACAAAGGCTTTAAAATCAGCAGGGTAACTTTTGAGATTTTTTTCAAAAGATTCCTGTTTTTGCTTTTGCCTTAATTCCTCTTTATCTTGTTTTTTACAAGAGGAAAAAACACCAGCCATTAAAATAGCTGTAACTGTACTAATTACTACTAATCGTTTCATAATAATTAAAATTTAGAGATTCAACATTTATTTAATTTATAAGAATAAAGAATTTATTAACAAGATTTATTTAGAATACTTCACCCTCTGAATACACTTCTTTGTATTTGTTTTTTATATATTCAAGAGGATTTTTTTGATTATCTATTATTTCTTGTAATTCTTCTTTTGTAAGTCCGGGAACTTCAAAAACCATTTTTCCAATCAAAACAATAGTTGGAGGATGATATGGGTTTTTAGCATCTTCAAAACTATTACATAACTTAAACCCTCTTTGTCCGCATTTTTTATACTCCCAAATACTTCATAATTCAAGCATTTAAATTTAACAATAAGTAAGAGAAAAGAACCCTCTTAAGAGAGTTCTTAACTTTCAAGATTAAATCTGCTCAAAAACTATTTCTGGTCGTCTAACTTTCTGAGTTTAAAATGCAAGACCTTTAGAACCCCCTCATTTTTTTCATTTTCAATCCTTTCTTTAATAAAGTCTTTGCTTTTCTCATCCATACAAAGAACAGCCCTTTTTCTTAATGAAGGGTTTTGGACATGTTTTGCAACAGCTTCCAACAACTCCTTATTCTTTGTTTTTTCAACTTTTCTTAATCTCTGAGAAAGTTTAATCTCAGTGTTGTTTAGGTTTTCCAGAAATTCTTTGACATTAGTTTTACACATGTTTTTAATTTTTAGAAATTAACAAATCGATTTGTTTTACTCTTTTTGATTTGATTCAAGGATTATATCCACTATAACTGCCAAACCAGCAATTATTAGAAGAATAATCTCAAGTGTGCTCATTTAACCTCCTTTCTATCTTTTTAGGGTTATTATGAATATAACTCCAGACAATGCAAGAACAAGAATACTAATCTTTATCAAGACAATCAATATTTTCTCTAATATTAATATACTATTAGGAAATATCAATAATAAGATTAGAATTAATATCCCCATACCAAGAGTAATACTAGCAAGCCAGACAGAATACTTATGGATCTTTCTTCTTATTTTGTGTTTCTTCTCCATTTTCAAACTCCTACTTTTTTATTCTTTACATCAAGCCTTTTAGAATAATAATAAATTGTTTTATCTACTATGTATTCACACAATGCATCAATGTCATGGCCTTTTTTATTTACAAAATCAATATCTTTATCATTACTAATAAGGAAAGTATTTGATTCTCTAAAAAATGCCACCCTCATAGTGTTTGAATCTACAAAACTTGCATTTGCCAAGTTATGTGTTAGTTCTCTTATCTTCTGCAGGATTAGTGTTTCATCCTCATCAGTTCTTCTTTTTAAAGACAAAAGGTCCCTTATTTTTTTAATATTCTTTTGTCTTAATTCCTCAATTTGATTTTTAATTGTTTCCATATAAAAAGATTTAATGATTAGTGATAATAAGATATTCTTGTTTGTTTTGATAATTCATTAACATAATCAAAGACCATTATATTTACAATATGCTCGCATAAATCATGTAATTCATGAGTTTCCATGTGATTTATTCTTGTTTCAGTTTCTTTAAGAGAGAAGTCTTTAAACCCACTAGGAGAACTTATTCTTATAACATTACTCCCTATAAACATAGCTTCAACAACTCCCTCACTGAAATCATGAAGAACACTTACAACCTCTTTATTACCTTTACCTAATTTAGAGAGAATTTCTCTTTTTAGTTCACTCACTCTTGCTTGTCTTACTCTTTCGATTTCTTGACCTGTTTTTCTCATAATTAATTTAATTTTAATTTAACAATAATTTGAAAAACTCTTTTCTTTTATTCTGTGAAAAGAGTTAAACTTCAGAATTAAGATTTATTAGAACTTAATCTAGTGTTTAATTATCCTTCAGATTTTTTAACTGCAATATTGATTTTTGGTGCATCCACTCTTAAAGGTTGATCACTTAAAATATAGTTAAGACCCTTAAGAGATATAAAGGCATCAGTTTCTGCATCAAAGAAAAAATACTGGTCTCCAGCTCCATCTCCATAAAAAACACCATCCAGAGCAGGAGCAGGCCCCAATTCATTAGAACCCTGTATTTCCCACTCTCTTTTTGGAGGAGTTAGAAATGTAGCAGTTGATACAGGTCTGTATTGAGCAACAAAATAATGTGTAATAGACCCGTTATCTGCCATTACATAGATGTAAAAGAGTTTAGAAGGAACATCCATTCTTTTCATCCATTTATTTACATTCTTTCTTGTAAGAAAGTTTTTTGGATGATAAGTAGGTTCCTGAGCACGAGCTCTTTGCATAATTGATTCTTGCTCTTTTTCAGCTTTTTCTGTTGTTGATTCTTCTACTTCACAATTAACTGTTGCGAAGATGAGAAAAGTTGAAACTGAGAATAATAAAATTAATCGTTTCATAATAACTAAATTTTAAATTAAACATAATTTGAGAGATTTTAAATAAAAACCCTCCTTTTTTATTTGATTCTGTAAGAAGGGCAAAAATCAGAACACTAAGAATTATTGATAATCTTCTACATCAATATGATCAGGAAGATCTTCAGCTTTGAATTTTCCTTTGGATTTTTTCATCCTGGCTTCTGAATTATACTTATGAATAAGCCGAATCATCTCATTTTTGGTTCCATTGATATTCCTTCTTATCATCATTCTTTCTTTTTTATCTTCAGCATATTCCAGGTTTTCTTCATGATTTTCAATTTGCCTTTCATATGCCTGGATTTGTTCATACATATCATAGAACGCTTCATAAGCCTGACGCCTATGTTTACCTGATTCAACTTCTTCTTTCATTTCAACTATTCCTTTGGGTTCTGCAGTATAATAACGAATAACCCATGAACCAACTGCTAACACAATTATACCTAAGATGACTAAAAGTACAATACCTGTTTTACTTAATCTACGTGCCATAATTTTGAATTTTTAATTTAACATTTATTTAATTTAGAAAAATCCCTTTTCTTTTATTCTGTGAAAAGAGTTAAACTTCAGAATTAAGATTTATTAGAACTTAATCTAGTGTTTAATTATCCTTCAGATTTTTTAACATCTATACTAATTTTAGGTGCATCCACTCTTAAAGGTTGATCACTTAAAATATAGTTCAGACCCTTAAGAGATATAAAGGCATCAGTTTCTGCATCAAAGAAAAAATACTGGTCTCCAGCTCCATCTCCATAAAAAACACCGTCCAGAGCAGGAGCAGGTCCAAGAACATTCTGTTCCCATATATCCCACTCTCTTTTTGGAGGAGTTAGAAATGTAGCAGTTGATACAGGTCTGTATTGAGCAACAAAATAATGTGTAATAGACCCGTTATCTGCCATTACATAGATGTAAAAGAGTTTAGAAGGAACAT
>DATFJM010000011.1:0-5511 GCA_035269225.1 Candidatus Nanoarchaeia archaeon | reverse complement strand
TCTGGGCGGAGGGATTTTTTCTTTTTTAATTCTTAAATAACAACATCAGAAAAATTTATAAGCTACAAAAACCTAGATTAGTTAATTAAAATATAAAATAATCTATCAAAAAATTAAAATGAGTGAACACCATGACGTAGGAAATCCTAAAGAAGATATGAAGTTATATGCAAATATGCATGAAATAGCTTATGAAGGAAAAATAAGGGGAAAAGAAATTAATGAATATGGACTAAATGATCTTAAAGAATTAAAAAGTGATTTGTTACATTTTTCAGAAAGACATCCTGAATACAGAAGAGGAGACGAAGAGATTACAAATACTTTTGATAAAGCTCTTTCTAATCTTGAAAAAGTTCTTAAAGACAAAACTGAATAATTCTTATTTTTATTAAATAAAATATAACTTTTTAGTTAATACTAATTATTAAAAATCTAAAAGTACATCATTTCTATATGGCAAATAAAAAAAAGTATCTTAAAACTACTGACAAATTTAAGGAAGATAAGAAAAACCCTGCAAAAAACAAGGGAAAACAAATGAAAAAGATAAGTGGTAATGGCAAAAAACCACATAATGAAAAAAAGAAACCTAAAAACATATACTAATTTTAATTTCACAATAAATTTAAATACATGGGTTTTTAGTTATCTAGTATGATAAGTATTGATTTTATTAGGGAAAATCCTGAAGCAGTGAAAGAAAATATAAAGAAAAAATTTCAGGAAGATAAACTTCCGTTGGTTGATGAAGTTTTAAAACTTGATGAAAAATGGAGAAAAATCAAATATGAAGAAGATAATCTAAGAAAGGAAAGAAATAATATTTCTAAAGAAATAAATAAAAAGAAAAAATCTCAAGAAACTGAAGAAGCTGAAAATCTAATTAAAAAAGCAAAATCTATTCCTGAAAAAATTGAAAAATTTCAAAAACAAAGAAAAGATCTGAAAGAAAAAATTGATGAAATAATGTATAAAATTCCAAATATAATTCACCACAGTGTTCCAGTTGGTAAAGATGATTCTGAGAATGTTGAACAAGGAAGATATGGCAAAGTAAAAGAATTTGATTTTACTGTAAAAAATCACATTGAACTTGGGGAAGAGTTAGGTATGCTTGATTTTGATACTTCCTCAGATGTTTCTGGCAAGGGATTTTATTATTTAAGGGGTGATTTAGCATTATTAAATCAGGCAATGATAAATTTTGCAAGAGATTTTATGGTTGAAAAAGAATTTGAATATGTTGAACCTCCCTTATTAATTCGTGAAGATGTATTAAAAGGTGTTTATTCTAATGAAGAAATAGAGCAAATGTCTTATAAAATAGCAGATGAAGATCTTTATTTAATTGCAACTTCAGAACATCCAATGATAGGCCAGTTTATTAATTCTACAATAAGAGCTAAAGATCTGCCTATTAAACAGACAGCTTATAGTATGTGTTTTAGAAAAGAGATAGGGAGTCATGGAATAGATGAAAAAGGACTTTTTAGAACCCATCAATTCAATAAACAAGAAATGATTGTTTTATGTGAACCTGAAGATAGTTATAAATGGTATGATGAGATGCTTAATCATTCAGTTGAATTTTTTAAAAAATTAGAAGTTCCAATAAGGGTTTTAGAGTCGTGTTCAGGAGATTTAGCAGATTTAAAAGCAAAAGGATGTGATTTAGAAGCTTGGAGTCCAAGACAAAAGGATTATTTTGAAATCACATCATTATCAAATATGGAAGCTGCACAAGCAAGAAGATTAAATATTAAAGTGGAAGGAAAAGGAGAAAGATATTATGCACATACACTAAATAATACAGTTGTTGCAACTTCAAGGGCAATGGTTGCTATTATGGAAAATCATCAAAATAAAGACGGAAGTATAAATATTCCTAAAGCTTTACAACCATATATGAATGGAAAAAAGAAAATAATTTCCAGAAAAAAGGATAAAAAAGAGTAAATTTTTTTAGATATATTTATAAATAATCTTTCTAGTTAATAATTAAAATGGCAGATAAATATCTTGAAAAATATCTTGAATTGAAGGATGATGAAATAGATAAGGCAATAAATGAAAAAGAGGTTATGAATCTTAGAGAAAAAATTAAAGGGATTTATAATAAAAAAGATAAAGAAAAAAGAGACAAAGAAATTAGTTATAAAATTCTAAAAACAAAAGCATCAAGTCATTTAGGGGCCCATGTTATTGGTCCTGTAATGGAATGGTATTATAAGAAATTCAGGGATTATACTCCTAAAAAATAATTATATTTATAATATCCTTTTTATTTATTTATTAATGAAATTAAAAAATATCATACTCCCTATTACTTTTGCATTCTCTGGTTTTATGTTTAATCATTCTTATTCCCAAGAAGACATTTCTATTGGAACTAGTTTTTCAAAAACCCCTAATAAAAATAAATACCATATTTCTCTTGAGGCTGAAAGTTTTTGGAAAATAGGTAATGAGAAAAATATTTATTGGGGGCTTTACCTTTCTACACCCTTAATAAATAATTCTGATTATTGGGGGTCAGGAGGTTTTGTAGTGAAAAAGAGATTCAATAAAAACAGAGATTTATCTTTAAAATTTGGGCCCTATATAAGTACAAAAAGTAAGGATGGATTTAGGCTGGGTTTAGGAATAAAATTTCCTTATGAAAAAAATACCAAAATAGGTTTTGAATCAGGCATAGAAAAACCAAAAAACAAGAAAGCTTTTTATTTATTTGGTGTTAATTATAATTGGTAATAACAAATTTTATATAATCCTATTTTTAAAAATAATAACTAATAAATTTTAATGAAAAAGGTGAATAAAAAATGAAATTAGAAGTATTTTCAACAAAACACGAATTATTTCTTATTGTAGGAATAATTATGGTAATTGGAACAGGATTGAAGCTTTCAGGATTATTTAGTTTTTCTTCTGACTGGTTTTGGATGGTTGCAGGAATCGGTTTAGTAGTAGAAGGTTTGATTATGACAGGGAATAGAAAAAAGTTTGAGAAAAAATACAAAGTTATTAAAAAACAAAATCAGAAAGATTTAAATACTACTGGGCAGTAGTTATAATATGAAAAGAGATTTATTTGAAAAATATATAGAATATAATCCTGATTCAGATTTAGAAGGATCTGGAGAAAGAGATTTTGGCCATCAATTAGCAGAAGCTATGATGAAAAACAACAATTATAATCCTGAAAAAGTTCCAAAACTAACAAAACAGGGGGGACTTGAAAAAAATACAAAAAAAGTCATATTCTCTTCAGAAGAACAAAGAAGAGTCAATCTACATTATATAAACAGGATAAAAAATAAATATTTTAATAATAATTAATTCAGTTAAATATTTATAACTCAATTTCCTGAATTTTTAATATGGGATTAAGTATAAAAGACATTATTCCAAGAAAGGAAATAGAAACTGAAGATTTGAAAGGAAAGACTGTTTGTGTTGATGCTTTTAACATTTTATATCAATTTTTAAGTACAATTAGGCAATTTGATGGTACACCTCTAATGGATTCTAAACAAAGAATCACAAGTCATTTATCTGGTTTATTTTATAGAAATATTTCATTACTTTCACAAGGAATAAAGCTTATTTATGTTTTTGATGGAAAACCTCCTGAATTAAAAGGAAAAATACACAAAGAAAGAAAAGAGTCAAGAGAACTAGCAAAAGAGAGGTATGAAGAAGCAAAACAACATGAAGATTATGAAAAAATGAAATCTTATAGTAGCCAGTTAGTAAGATTAAATGATGAGATGATTAAAGAATCAAAAGAACTCCTTAAGGCAATGGGAATTCAAGCCATACAAGCTCCTTCTGAAGGAGAGGCTCAGGCTGCAAAAATGTGTAGGAATAATAAGAAGATTTATTCTGTTGTAAGTCAGGACTATGATAGTTTATTATATGGGACTCCAAGACTTGTAAGAAATTTAACAATTTCAAAAAGAAAGAAAACTCCCCAGGGGCAGATTGAAATTCTTCCTGAAATAATTGAATTAGAAAGAGTATTAAATTACCTTGAAATTAACCTTCAACAATTAATATGTTTAGGTATTTTAGTTGGAACTGATTATAATCCAAAGGGTGTTCCTGGAATAGGTCAGAAAAAAGCCTTAGAAATTGTAAGGAAAAAGAGAATACCTTATGAAATATTTGAAGAAGTTGAAGAAAAAATAATGTCTTTACCAGAAGAAGAGAGGTTTGACTGGAAAGAAATTTTTCCTTTATTTAATAAACCAGAAGTTGATAATTTTGATATAAACTTTCCTGAAATAGATGAAAATAAGATAAAAGAAATTCTCGTTAATGAACATGATTTTTCTGAAGAAAGAGTTGAAAAACAAATTGAAAAACTTAAGATAGCAAAAGAGAAGAATAAACAAAAGGGTTTGAATGAGTGGTTTTAGTTTATTCTTAAAAATAGGCCTCATATCAAAGATATTCAACCTATTGCGTATTTCCAAACACTGAAGAGGAAATCCACAATAAACAAAAAGGTCTTAATGAATGGTTCTGACAAACCTTTTTGAACAATTCTCACTTCGTTCTGAATGGAAACTTTTCCTTTGAATTGGAAAATTCCATAAACAAAAAGGATTGAATGAGTGGTTGTAAAAAATCAGGTTAGTTTGAATTATTCTTGTCTACTTTTTTTGAGAAACAAATATACTGAATAAAGGAAATTTTAAAGACATTTCATAAGCTTCTTTTTCACGCTTATTAAATTTAGAATAGTCTTTATATTTAGAAGAAGGTTTGCAATGGATAAAATCAATTAATTCAAAACCAGCCTTTCTTAAATCTTTTAGTTGTGTTCTAAAGGGTTTTCTATAAGTTTTCATTTCCATTTCAGGGAGCATTTCCCATTCCATAACTCTTTCCTTCCAAGGCTCTCCTAAAAAAATCTTTTTCCCTGTTTTTTTATTGATATATTTTCCAATTCCACTAATTTTTATTTTATCATCTTCATATTTTTCTCTTGCAGCAACAAAAGGACTTTCATTTGAATAGTAAAATTTTCCTCCTTTTTTCAAAACTCTTGCAACTTCTTTGAAAACTGGTTCAAGATTTTTAATATAATCCATGCTAAGACTTGCTGTTACAATATCAAAAGAAGAATTTTTGTAAGGAAGTTTAGTCATTGAACCTACTTTAAAATCAACATTAGGACAATTTTTTCTCGCCATTTCAATCATTGATTCGCTAATGTCTATTCCCCAGCACCTTGCTCCTTTTTTAAGATATTTCTTAATATGAACTCCTGCTCCACAACCAATATCCAATAATTTTTTATCTTTAATATTTCCAACGGTCTTTACCATACAAGGAACCTCTACAAGTTCATTAAAAATTCTCTTTCTTTGATATTCCTTACCAAATTTATCATACACCTCTTTAGTATGTTTTTCAACACCCATAATAAAGTAAGAAAAATATACTTTAAAATATTTATTGTTTAATGAAGATCGAAAAGTAAAAAACAAACCTTAAAAA
>DATFJM010000010.1:0-3802 GCA_035269225.1 Candidatus Nanoarchaeia archaeon | reverse complement strand
AGAGGAAACCAGTGAAAAGAGTTATTGGTATTTATATCTAATTGGAGGCATTATAATAATCGGCTTAATTGTGTGGTTTGTTTACAAGAAAAAGAAGTAGTTTTGTTTTTTATAAAAATAGTTTTATTTTGTTTTTCTATTCTTTCTTTTTTTTATTATTCATTTCTAAACTCTTTTTTAGGCTTCTTGAAGAAACAATTGCTATAAAGAAAAAAGTGAATAATAAAAAATCATTTCCAGCAATAAATCCATAAATTCCCCCTCCCAAACCTATAAAAACAAGGTAGGAGAACCATTTTTTTCCTTTTTTTATTTCATCTTTGGTTACACCGGATATCCAATTACCAATAAAAAAACCTAATATTAAAACTCCTATACCTATTAATAATTTACATGTTTCTTGCATTTTTTCTTTTAATAACCTCTTTTTTTATTTTGATACTCTTTTATTAATTGAATATCATTTAAATCTTTTTCTCTTGAATATGCTTTTTTAAATTCTATTAAATCATCAAGAGAAATGGTTTTTATTCCTTGTATTTCTTTTGAATTATCTATTATTTTATCTGGATTTGTTATATATGGTTCTAGCTCTTTCCATATCTCTATATCTCCAACTTCAATACTTCTTCCTTTATTGGTTAAATTAAAAGTATATTTTTTCTTTAGGTTTTCCCATAAGTCTTTTTTTACAAGTATATCTATATCATCTGCTTTTCTAATGCCTCTTAATTCCATTGCAAATCCTCCGTAAACACAATATTTATTTTTTGGAAGATTTAGTGAGAGGATTTTATTTATTTTTTCTTGTTTATTCATTATATTATAAAAAAGAGAGAGGTTTTTTATAGTTTTTTAATTACAGTAATATTTAATAAACCTTTTTTATATATTTTATTATGTTTAAAAAATATTTAATCATTGCTAGTAAACAGGATGCTGCAGGGGTTAATATAACAACTCATTTATCTCAATTTAGAAAAAACCCTGTTTTAAGTGGAATATCCAAAGACAATTCTTCTTTTGATTTTTATCTGGTGGAGGGAGATATACTCCATGAAGAGAATTTAGATTTGGAAAAAATAAATAAGTATGATTTTGTTATTTTTGCTTCAAAACATTCTTCTGGTAGCAGGGAAAAAACATTATCTGTTCATTCTCCTGGAAATTGGAGAATAGCTAGAGGGGGTGGAAAATCAGAAAAAATATCTCCCTCATCTGCATTATTTCAGAAAATCATGTTTGAAAATTTAAATAAACAAGCAGAAGATTCTGGTTTAACAGAAAATAATAATGAGCATCAAGATAAATATAAAGTAACACTTGAATGTACCCACCACGGCCCCTTAATAAATAAACCTTGTTTGTTTATTGAAATAGGTTCAACTGAAACAGAATGGAAAGACCGGGCGGCGGCTTTTGTTTTAGCAAAAACAATTAAAAAAACAATTGATGAATTTCAGGAGAACCCTTATCGTGAGGTAGGGATTGGTTTAGGAGGGCCTCATTATTGTCCTAATTTTAATAAAATACAGAGAGACTCTAATGTGGCTATATCTCATATTATTCCGGGATATATGATTCCAATAACAGAAGATATGATTAATGAAGCATGGAAAAAAACAATAGAAGAAGTTGATTTTGTTGTTTTAGACTGGAAAGGTCTTGGAAAAAGTGCTCAGAGGCAGGAATTAATTGATATTTTAGATAAAAATTATATACAATGGAAAAAAACAAGTGATATAAGTAAATAATTTGTTTATTGTCTTTTTCTTAATGTGTATAAATAAGGATAGCCTTTATCATCTATGAATTTTTTTTCTGGTTCCTCTACATCATATCCTAGTTTCTCTGCTGTTTTTTTTATTTTGTAACAGTTGCTCCTATTAAATCCTGTTGAAACAATAGCAGTTTCTTTTTTTAGATTATTTGTTTCTTTTTTAATTATCTTTTCCACCTTACTCGCATCTTCTTCCTTTGCCCTAAATTCTTTTCTTATTACCATTTTATTTTAAATAGAAAACCTTTTTTAATTATTCTTATTATTTGTTATATATTTTGTTTTCTAACCATTTGTTTAATTTACTATTGAATATTCCCATCTCTTTGTTATCTCTTTTAATTTTGTATTTGTTTATTATTTGTTTTTTATTTTTTCTGAATTTATTCTTTTTAAAGAAAACCAGTTTTCCTTTTGTTATTTGTTTGGTGTCTTCTAATCCTGACCAGTTTTTAGTTACAGGAAACCCTATTTTTTCAAATTCTTTTGGCCAAGTTGGGTCCAGATAAAGATAATTCCCATGAATTTTTACTCTTGTCACTTCATGTATTTGTTTTGTACTTGATTTTTTTAGGATATTTATTATGTCTTTAGGCAAAGGTAAATCTTTCCAGTCAAATATTACAATTAATTTTTTTGCTTTGTATCCTTGTTTTTTTGCAAGCTTTTTAAGTAATTCTGATTTATGTCTATAGTCACCTGATTTTATTTTTTTATCTATTTCTTTTTTATTATATGGCCTTATTTTATAAGGAATTTTTTGTATCTTTTCAAATAATTCTATTATTTTTTTATCTGGTTTTAAATGTCCTATATCGCTTCTTATCTTTATATCATAATGTTCTCCCCTCCTTTCTACAACACTAACAGAAGTATTGTGTATCCTTGTTTCTTTTGCTAGTTTTTTTCCTTTTTTTCTATTCCTGGTTGATATGGCCAATATTGTTAAATTAACACCTCCGTGGGCAACAATAAGTATTTTTCCTTTGAAATTATTTATATATTCTAGAAATTCTTTTATTCTTTTTATAAATGAATTCATTGTTTCAATATAATTTTTTTCTCTTATTCTTTTATCAAAAATTATTTTTTTATTGTGATGCTTATTTATTTTATTTGCTGTTTCTTTTGCTCTTTTTAAATCACTTGAAAATATGTAATCTATTTTTTCTGTTTTAAGTCTTTGGGATACTTGTTCTGCTTGTTCATTTCCTTTTTCAGATAAAGGGGTATCTGACCAAAAGCCTCCTTCACCTTGATTTCTTCCTTTTTTATTTGCTTCTGATTCTCCATGTCGTATTAAAATGAGTGTCATCTTAATAAAAGATTTTAGTGGTTTTTAAAATTTTAGAATTTTTTTAATATAAGAAACAATTTTTAGAGTTTAACAGTTTCTCTTAAGGAAGGAATGTGACAATTGTAACCTTTTCTTTTGAGTTTGGATTTTAAAGATTCTGAGGATTTTTTCTCTCCATGTGTAATAAAAACTCTTTCTGGTTTTTTCTTAAATCCTTTTATCCATTTTATCAATTCCTTATAATCAGCATGTGCAGAGAGACTTTCAATAGAATAAATCTTAGATTTAACTTTCAGGTTTTCATTCATTATTTCTATTTGTTTTTTTCCTTGTAAAATTTCTCTACCAGTTGTTCCTTCTGCTTGATACCCTACAAACAATATACTGTTTTTACTGTCTTCTATGTTATGTTTTAAATGATGTAATATTCTACCTCCTGTTACCATGCCACTTCCTGCAATGATTATGCATGGGTCTTGATAGTTATTTATTTTTTTTGAATCTTTTACAGAAGAGGTTGTTTTAAGTTTATTAAATCTAAAGGGATTTTCTATCTTTCCAATTTTTTTATTAAAAATCTCCTGATGCTTATCAAATATTTTTGTTACTTTTATTGCTAGAGGACTATCTAAAAATACTTTTTCATTAGGAAATTTCCCTTTCTTTTGTAATATCTTAAAACCATATAATAATTGTTGGGTTCTCTCTACTGCAAAAGAGGGTAT
>DATFJM010000009.1:0-4541 GCA_035269225.1 Candidatus Nanoarchaeia archaeon | reverse complement strand
GATTTGAAATATTTACATTATTTCCTACATTACCAAACAAACCAACATAATCAGTATTTGGTCTGTTTATAAACAAATCTGCAATTGTATGGTTTTGTCCTTTAAAACTTCCTGTAAAAATATAAGAACTATCCCCTATAGAAAACCATCCTTTTTCTGCACCTGTATTTGGACTTGCATATACATCATAATAATCACTGGATTTATTTAAATCAGAAATCAGAGTGTAATTAGCATCTAATTCCAAATTTATGTTCCTTAGTTGTTTAAAATCATTAATCTGATAAGGATTTTCTAAAGAACCATTTCCTCCTGCAAAAAGAGTATCATTTTCTTGTATAAACCATGTAAAAGAATTATTATTTGCTTGCCATCCTAAATAAGGATATCCATTATTCAAATCATTATTAGAAGGAGAAATATTCCATCCTCCAAACTCATAAATAATTCTATCTTTCATCTCAACAGTTGAAACTCCTGTACCTCCATCACTTGAAGCTTTTCCTGAAGTTTCAACATCCCAAAAACAGTTCTCTACATTTCCACGGTTATCACCTATTAAACCTCCAACAGAACTACTTCCTGAAACAATCCCTATTGAAAAAGAATCATAAGTGTTTTCATCGCTATACCCTATTAATCCTCCTACACGATTATTTCCTGTTACATTTGCTTTTGAAAAACAACCATTAACATTTCCTCCACTATGACCTATTAAACCTCCTGTACTATAGCTCTCTCCTGTAACATTTCCTGTAGAAAAACAATTTTCAACAATTCCTGAAGTATATCCTATTAAACCCCCTACATTATTGTCTTTTCCTAAAACATTTGCTTTTGAAAAAGAATTTTTAACTGTTCCACTGCTATAACCCATCAAGCCTCCTGTGTAATACCTTTCCCCTGTTATATTTCCTTTAGAAAAAGAATTATAAACATCTCCTTCACCTCTTCCTATTAAACCTCCTACGTTTTGATATCCTGTAATATTAAAGTCTTTAACATTTATGTTTGAAAAATTCGTGTTTTCAGAAGCATAACCAAACAAACCAACATAATCAGTATTTGGTCTGTTTATAAACAAATCTGCAATTGTATGGTTTTGTCCATTAAAAGTCCCATTAAATTTATTTGAATCATTCCCTAAGGGAATCCACCCTTTTCCTGCATTTGCATCCTTACTTGCATAAACACCATATCCATCAGTGCTGCTATTTAAATCATTTAATAAAACATATGAAGAATCAGGATTACTTGAAATATTTTGTAACTCTTCCCATGTTGAAATTTGGTAAGGGTCTTCTTGTGTACCCGATCCCCCTGCAAAAGAAAAAACATTTGACATTGAAATAAAAATTAGAAAGAGTCCAAAAAACAAAACTAAATACTTTTTCATTTTATCTTATTTTAGTGCCTCCTTTTTAATATAAATTTAGATTTATTACACTGATTTAAGATAGTTATTATTATTTTTAAATATTCTTAATTTCTTACCTTAAATTTAAAAATTGTATTAATTACTCTTCTAAAGAATTAGGTTAAACACCAGAACAAATTAAAAACCCTTCAATTATTCCCGCAATAACTAAAAGAGGTAAAACAACAAAAATAAAAACCCTTAATGAATTCTTAAAAAAATAATTCAATTTGTTAAAAGCTTCTTTATAAAAAACAAAACTCCCTAATTTTATTCCCATTCCAAGAGCAATAAAAATAGCAGGTAATTCAAATATTCCATGAGGAAGTATTTTCCACAAACTTGCTATTCCTAATTCAGAAACAGACATTGAACCTACAAAACCAAGTAAATAACCATTACTTATTGTTGCTATTAAAGGAAAAATACCTAAAACAACCCCAAAAATAAGACCAGTAAAACTACTCTGAATATTATTAAAAAAGATGAAACGAATCATTTCAAAACAATCCATTCCTTTAGTTTTTTCTAATAATTCTTTTAGGAATTCCATAATCTTGTTTTCAACCATTGCAGGAGCAGGCATTAAAAATCCAATTAAAACAAAAACAAAAAATAAAACTAACACAAGATAAATAAATTTCTTTGAATCTTTAATAAAAACCCATGATTTTTTATATTGTTCTTTTAGGTTAAAATTTTTTATATTTTCATAAAAATTACACTTTTTTTTACTCTTTTTTTTAACCATCTTTTATTAACTAAATTTTTTTCTTATAAATCTTGTTTTATTCTTAAATCTATTTCTTAAATAAATACCATAAACCAAACCCACCAAAAGACCTCCTAAATGAGCAATATTCCCTATAGGAATATCTGCAGCAAGGGATATACCCCATAAAACAAATAATAAACCAGGAGCAGCATATTTCATTTTAATTGGAATAGGTATAAACATAATATACACAGGAAGATTAGGTGTTAAAAGCATTAAACAACCAATTAAAGCAAATAATGCCCCAGAAGAACCTACTGCAAATGAATCCATTCCTGATCCAGTTAAAAAAGCAATTAAAACAAAAAACAATCCTGCAAATAATCCAGAAATCAAGTAAAAATTCAAATATCTTTTTTCACCCAAGATTCTTTGTAATAATGAACCCACAAAAAATAAGGAAAACATGTTTACAAACAAGTGGAAAAAACCACCATGCATAAACATGCTTGTAACAAAAGTCCATAAATATTTCCCATTAAGAGCATTTGAAGGATTTAATGCAATAAATTCAATAGGGATTATTCCTGTAATCCAGAGTATTCCAAAAACAATAAAAACAGCAATATTAATAATTATAATAATTGTATTCATACTCATATTACTAAAAAAACTACTTTTCCTTCTACCCATATTGCTAATCCCTGAAAAAAATAATGCCATATCAAGAATAAAAAATAATTATTTATAAAACTTCTTAATAAAAGTTCCACAATTCATCATAAATATTTTTTATGTCTTTTATGTTTTCTATTTTAATTAATCTTTGATAGTCTGGCAAACCGTGGTGTTTTTTCTCCCATGCCCAGGTTTCACAAGGAATATATATCATGCCTATTCCTGCTTCATATGCTGGAAAAACATCACTTTTAATTGAATTTCCTACATGCCATACAAAAGACCTATCTCTATCTGAAATAACCTCTTCAAGAGTTTCTTTGTCTTTAAAAGGAACAATAATTGTTTTATCAAATTTGTCTTCAAGGTTATTAGAATTTATTTTTCTTTTTTGTATTTCTTTGTCTCCTTTTGTTAAAAGAATTAATTCGTCATATTCTTTATTTAAAAAATCAAGAACATCTTCTGCTCCACTCACAAGACCTTGTTTTCTCCACCTATTTTCATCAAAAGCCTTTTTACCTATCTCATATGCTTTTTCTTTCCCTTTTTTATCTTTTATTCCTAAGGGGGAACATATTTTTTCATATGCGTTTCTAAAAGAAGTTGGAAATCTTTCTTTAGAAAAAGCCTTGCCTTGTTTTTTCCAGGATTTTAATAATTCTAAATCTTCATTTACTTGTAAATTAATTATTGTTTGTGCATCAGGAGCTTTGTTTCCTATTCTATTAACGACAAATTTAACAAAATCTAACTGGGGGTAGGTATAATCATGTTGATTATTCATAAGAGTATCATCCAAATCAAAAATAAATGTCTGATCCATAATAAAGCAAAAAAACAACCATTTAAAATAATTATTATAATAAAGGCCTAGTTTATTATTAATTAAGAATTAAGGAGTTATTTTTTCTTAGTTGTTTTCTTATTTGAAGCTTTTTTAGTTGTCTTCTTTTTAGTGGATTTCTTTTTTGTAGGGGATTTTTTCTTTGTAGTTTTCTTTGTGGTCTTTTTTCCTGTAGTCTTCTTTTTAGTGGCTTTTTTCTTAGATTTTTTAGCTGCTATTGATCTTTTTATGGACTTCTCTATTCTATTCTTTTCTTGTTCAATTTCATAATCTATCTCTTCTAATTTATTTGACATTTGTGTGGCTCTTTTTCTCAATCCCCTAAGAAGTTTTGTATCATCCTTTAATTCAAGTAATCCTCCACACTCATCACAAGTAAATTCATATAATAATGAACTCTCCTCACTCATTTCAACATTACATGTTTCACAAAAATAAAATTTATTCTCTTCTCTTCTTTTAATCATCTCTCTTGTTTGATTTAATTTGTTTTCAACTTTTTTTCTCAAAAACACTAAAGATTTTAAAACATCTAATTTCCAAAAATAAGTATACCATCCTTTTTTATTGTCCTTTTTTCTCTCATAAACAACAAGACCATAATCAGCAACCCTATAAAGCAAGTTTCTTACCTGATTAATTGTCATATCCAATTTTTTAGCTATATTAAACTCATTAACATATTTTTTGCTATGTAGTAAGGGAGCTAAATCATGGCCAGGAGCACCAACAATATTTGCAACTACCTCTTTAAGAAGATTTTCCAACATTTTATACTATTTATAAATTTAATCTTTTTTTATTTAAAAAGGTATTGTTTTTTAAATCAAAAAACCAATCTTTTAATAATGAAAAACATAAGGTTTAAAAAACCATTAATCAAG
>DATFJM010000008.1:0-2400 GCA_035269225.1 Candidatus Nanoarchaeia archaeon | reverse complement strand
AAAGGCATAAAAAAAGAAAACCAATAGATATGGCATATCTTTTTTGGGCAGTTATAATAATAGGATGTTTTGTTGGAATAATGATAATAATTAAAATGTTAATCCATATAATTGGATTATTAGAATAAAATGGAAAAAGCAATAATATATAACAGAACATCATCAAAAGACCAAAATCCAGAACTACAACTAAAAAAATGCAAGGATTTTGCCAAAGAAAATAATTTAGAGATAGTAGAAACAGTATCAGAACAAAAATCAGCATTCAAAAAGAAACAGGAAAAATTTGATTATGTAACTGAAAAAGCAAAAAAGAATAATTATCATATAATTGTATATAGATATGATAGGGCTTTCAGAGATAAAAAAGGATTCTATCTATTCATGAGAGAGATGTTTGAAGATTATGATGTAAAAATATACTCTGCAACAGAAGAATCAATACTAACTTTATGGAATATTGTAGATTCATTCAAAAGAAAAGCAAAGGGAGATGATTTCATGTATCAATTCATTTCAGGAATAATGAAACAAATATGGCAATTATTAATCCAAATGAAAGGAGAGGAAGCAGAAGAAGAGGCAAAAAAGATTGGAGAGAGAGTAAAAAATGCTATTAGAAGCAAAAAGGGAAAGACTGTGAGCTATAAAGGAAATAAGTGGGGTAGAAAGAAAACAATTTCAAAAAGAGTGATTAGAGAAGTAGTAGAACTTAAAAATCAAGGATATACAATGAGACAGATTTCAAGTAAGGTTAAATACACAGACAAGAACAATAATCAGAAAAATATCAGTTTAGCAGCTGTTTACAAAATCCTAAGGGAAAAAGACACCCCAGAAAATAGTAATAATGACATTCTAAAAATCCAACAAATAGTAAACAAAGAGGGAGGTAAAGAGAATGACAGATAAGAAAGTAGCAATATATGTAAGAAATTCAACAAATGAAGAAAGACAGAACCCAGAAACCCAAGCAAGACCTCTAAAAGAAAGGTGTGAGAGAGAAGGCTGGGATTATGAAGTATTCCAAGAGTTTGCTTCTGGAGCAAAAGAATCAAGACCAAAATTAGATAAAATGCTTCAAAGAATAAGACAAAAAGAGTTTGATATTGTATTGGTATATAAGATAGATAGGCTTGGGAGGTCTCTAAAGCATTTATTACAACTAATAGAAGAGTTTGAGAATAGAGGTGTAAAGTTCATATCTCTAACAGAAAATATAGATACAAAAACTTCTTACGGAAAATTTTTCTATCACATGGCTGCTTCATTAGCAGAATTTGAGAGAGAACTAACTAGAGAGAGGATTATGAGTGGGTTAAATAGAGCAAGAAAAGAAGGCAAGAAAGTAGGAAGACCTAAAGGAAAAAAGGATTCAAAGAGAAGAAGAAAATCAGGATATTATTTGAGGTGGATGAATCAAAAGAACTAAAACAAGGACAAAAAGAAAAATGAGTGAAAAAATAATATTCCACAGACAAAACCCAATAAGTCCTACAAAAACCATGTGGTCGTTATATGCTGCAGCTTAGACGGCTAGGGGACGGGACAATGCTATGGAACGGAGAGCCTGACTCTGTAAACAACAGGCATAATGTTTAAAATGAATAAAGAAGAAGCAATAAAAGTATTACAAATAATGACTTCAGCAGATGGAGGTTGTTCTGGATGTGCAGGAGAACTTATGGCAATTTTTGTTAGAATATTTGGATTTAAGAAAGAAGCAGAAGAAATATTCAAGGAAACATTTGGTGAGGATTTAAGTGAAAGAGAGGATTTAGAAGGAGAAAAAGAAAAATGAATAAAGAAAAAAGTTTTAACCACACAGTTGAAGATTTGAAACAATCAATAAAGGATTTAAAGGAAGAGATTAAAAAAGATAAGAGAATTAAAAGAAAGAGAGAAAGAAAGTTAAGAGAATTGGCTTTTGATGATTTTGGTTCAAGAGAAAATTTTGAAAAGGAAATAGATAGACTGATAAGTAAAGCAGAAGAACATAAAAGTTATATTGAATATATAATAAAGACTTTGAAAAGAGAGAAGAAAAGAATATTAAAACTTATGAAAAAAGAAAAATGAGTGAAAATAAAACAAATTCAGAAAAACTTGAAGAATATGCTATCTTGATATTTTGGATAATGTTCACTATCCTGTTCTTAATTGTAGGAATAGAATTGGCTTTAAATCAGAATAATCCAGTAATATTTAGATTATCAGGGGTTTTGAATGTATTTGCAGGGTTTTTCTCCATTATTCAAATGTGGAATAATATTAGAATCTAAATAAATTCTCACCTTTATCTAAAATACTAAAAGTCTTAACTTCTACATCATCAATTACTTCACTTATACTTGCTATTAAATCCATTTTAAATTAAATAGGTATTTATTTGCTATAACT
>DATFJM010000007.1:0-5811 GCA_035269225.1 Candidatus Nanoarchaeia archaeon | reverse complement strand
TCCCAATAACAAAATCATTTCCTTGTTCAAGCTTTTTTACAAATCTTGGAAAATTCCTGAAATCATATGTTCCATCAGAATCAGTCATAAAAATATATTCCCCTTTAGATTCTTTTATCCCTCTTAGATAAGCTGATCCATATCCTCTTGTTTTTTCTTCAATTATTTTTAGGTTTTTTATTTTTTTGTTTTTGACTATTTCCTTACTTTTATCTGATGAAGCATTATCCACTACAATAATCTCTGAACTAATTTTACTATTTTTTAAAACCTCCTTAATACTATCTAGATATATTCCTATTGATTCTTCTTCATTTAAACAAGGGAGTATTATACTTACTTTTGGTGATTTTTCCATAAACTTGGACCTAATTTGTATTTTTTATATTTATTGTGTTTATAGTAAATATTTTAAATATGCTATTTTAATAAAAAATATGTTAAAATTAATAATAGGGATTATATTGCTTTTGATTCCTTTTCTTTTTTCATATAAATTTAAGGAAAAAGGATCGTGGTATGTTTTGTTTTTGTTAATTATTTTTCATTTGATTACAGCTTTAATTACTCAATTTTTTGGGATTTTTAATTATTGGATAATACTAGCAATTAATTTGATTTTATGTATTATTGTTGTTTATAAAGCGGATTTTATGAAATTTAAAAAATGGATTAAAAATAAAAAAATTGACTGGATTTTTATAATTGTATTAATAATCTTATTTATACAATTTTTTTCAGTTCATAATAACTATACAGGAGAGATATCTACAATAAATGAAAATTTTATTGGTGTTAGTAATATGAATTATGATTATCCATATTACTCTGATGAGTGGGTTTCAGTGTCTTTTATAAAATATTCAATTAATTCAGGAAAACTTCCAATAGTTGATCCTTTTTTTAAAAAAGGGTTTTTTCCAAACTTAGAAATGGGTTTTCATTCTTTTTCTTCTGAAATCTTTCTTTTTATAGATTTAGATCCTCTAAATGACTATACCAACATGAGTATTTTTTTCTCTTTGTTGATATGCTCTTTAATTTATTTTATATTAAGGACAAATAATCTTTCCAGACCAATATCAGCCATAACAACACTTTCTATCCCCTACATAGTAAATGCAGGCAATCTCCCTGGTTTATGGCATTATATGCCTTTCACCCTGGGTATTTTGTTTTTATTGTTTGGAATATTTTTTATGTCTAAAAAAGATTATTTGTTCTCCTTGTATGCAGGAATTTTGACTTTTCTGATCTATCCCCCCCTTTCTATTATTTATTTTTTTAGTTTCATCACCTTTGTTCTTTTTTCAGATATAAAGAAGAAGAATAAAATTAAATACATTGGACTTTATATCATTTCAAATACACTTATTGTTGTTTTGTTTTTTATTATAATAGTTTTTGTAAGGGGTTCTTTTCCATTAGCAATAGATTATATCTTATCTAAATTATTTTATACTAGTTTCACACCAAATGCATTAATAAAATTACCAATACTAAAAATAATCCCCATTTGGTCTTTAGGGTTGTTTATATTCTCTTTTAAATATATTAAAAAGAAGTTATGGTTGTTTGTGCCTGTTTTTATTGGTTTGATATATTGGATTATTTATTCTGGTGTTTTGTGGAGGTTTATTATTGAATATCAAAGAATAGTTGTTTGCACCTCAATATTAATAGTTATTTTATCTGGATTTGGATTAAATTATATTGTAAATTACATAAAGAGATTTGATTTTTTCAATGATAAAGATTTCTTGAAATTTTTATTTATTTTAATAATTGCTGTTTTTTTGATTTTTTCTTTTAATTATACTGAAAGAGATAATTGGAAAGATCTTCAATTAGAATCTATTCATGACGAAGAAGTTTATTTGCCTTATCCACCCGCAAACAAATTTCTTATTTCAGAAGATTTAAGGGTTTTTTCAAAGATTAAACAAAAAAGGTTTATTTCTCCTCCTTGGAAAGGGCTTGTTATAGGGACAGCAACTAATAATTATCCTTTAGATACCAAACCTTCTATTGTTACAGAAAATCTTGCGTCTTATAAAAAATTCATTAGATCAGATTGTGCAGAAAAAACTAATTATTCTAAAAAAAATAAAATAGATTATGTTTATTCTAAAAAATTTGATTGTAATGGTTTTAAATTAATTGATAAAAATGAAAAAGAGGACTTATTTTTATATAAAGTGAATCTCAAAAACTAAGAATGAGTAAAAGATCTAATAAAAAAGATAAACAAGAAAGAAAAAACAAAATTTTTAATTATCTTAAAAAAATCCCAAAAGGAGAAACAACAACTTACAAGGATATAGCAAAAAGATTCAATACTTCTCCAAGAGCAGTAGGAATAATACTAAAATCAAATAAAGATAAATCAGTTCCTTGTTATAAAGTTATAAAATCTAATGGAGAGCTAGGAGGATATAACAAACTTCACGGAAAAAGTAAGAAAGAGTTGATTAAAAATGAAAAAAATTGATTTACTCTCTGAATTTATTTTCTTTTTTTCTGTATTTTTTAATTAAACCTGAAACTGTTTTTTTATCAATCATTTTAAAATAAACCAATCCCTGTATGATTCCTGAAACATAATTCCCATTAAGATATTTCTGTTTTTTTGCAATATATAATTTGGTTTTATCTGGTTTTTGTTTTTTGGCTTGTTTTTTAACATTTTCAGGAGCATTTGCAACAACTACAGAATCATACTTAGAAGCCAATAAAGATAGGTCATTTCCACTATCTCCACAATAAAGAACCTCTTTTATTTTTTTGTTGTTTTTCTTTAGTATATAATCTAAAGCACCTTTTTTAGTTCCTTTTTTTGTCATTATATCTAATAACCCTCTTGGTTTGGGATAATCAACACTATAAATTATTTTTATTCCTCCGAATTCTTTAAGATTCTTGTTAACTTTTTTAAGAACATTTTTTTCCAGAGATAAATCAACATAATAACTTATCTTGAATTTGTCTTGTCTTTTTTTCTCTTGTAACCATAAACCACTTATTCCTTTAAGATATTTTTTTATTTTTTTCTTGTTCCATTCAGGAGAGTTTTTTCTTATAACTTTAAACCATTTTTTGTCGAGTTTGAATTTTTTATTTTTTTTATCAAAACCATAAACTCTTGAACCAACATTTGTTAAAATATAATCTGGCCAAGGAACATTATATTTATATATTGCTTTTTTTATTTGCTTAATGGTTCTCCCTGTTATATAAATTAAATCCCATTTTTGTTTTTTTATTATTTTTTTAAATACAGGCAGGGTTCCATCATATTCTTCACCTCCATCAGGAAGCAATGTTCTATCTAAATCTGTTGCTATTACTGTCATTTTTATTTAAAAACAGTCTTATTTTTATTAACAGCAAGATAACCTATAATGTATCCTGTAGCACTAAACCCTGATTTTTTTACTCCTTTTGGTTTGTTGTGTTTACTTTCAAAATATTCATGAAATTCATAATTATCTTGCTCAATAGCTTCTGAAAATTTATTAAGATATTTTTTTGCTAATTGTTTTTTATTTTCTTTAACAAGTGAAGCAATATAAAAACCCTGTATCAAAGGCCACAACCCTCCGTTATGATAGTGGTAAGGTTTATTTTCAAATGAAAATAATGAATTCATTTTTAAGTCTCTCCAGAAATGATGAAAAGAAGTTATTGGGGGCCAAAAAGCAGGGAGTATTTTTATTTTCTGAGAATTAAGTCTTTTATTTAATGCATTGATTATTTTCTTTTTATCTTTTTCTTCTGGAATATCTGTTAAAAGAATAAGTGAATTAGCAAAACTATCTAAATAGGGGGCAAAACCATCTGAACAAAAATAAATTAAAGCAAAGTCTTCCTGGAAATTTTTTGTTATTTTTTCATATAAACCTTTATTATAAACAGCTTTTTTATTTAATTTGTCTTTAGAAGGGAAATAATTAATTTCAATCATTTTCTTTAGTTTACTAATTTTTTTATTAACTTGTGAAAAAGGTTTTTTCATTTTTTTTAACATATAAGAATATTCTTTTAATGCTTGATAATAAAGTAATTGATCAAATAAAACATAACCATGGGTAATATATTCATCAGCCCAATCTCCACCATTAGGGATGTATAAAAAACCTTTTCCATTTAATTCCACACATTCAAGATATTTTATTACTTTTTCAACAGATTCAAAAAATTCTTTTAAAAAATTAATATCTTTTGAATATTTAATATACTGTCCAACACCAATTATATACCAAATAGAAGCATCAATCTTACCAACTAAACGACCATAACTTACATCTTTTTTTTCAACATCAACATTACTTGCTATTCTTCCTGTTTCATCCTGAAAATCTCTTAGTGTTTTTAGATTATTCTTAAGTGTATTTGTTATATCACTATCCTCAGCCATAATTCCTGCTAAACCTTGTATAATTCCATCTCTAGACCAGATTCTTTTGTAGTTACTTTTCTTGATACAAGAAGCATAAAAACCATTTTCACAAGAATTCCCTTTAATTATATCTAATGCATTTTCATAAGCCTCTTTTGTTTTCATCTTCTCTTTTTTATAAACTCTTTTATTATACAATAAATCAGCTTTAATTTATAAATTTTAACTTGGTTATTCAACATCTATTTCCATTTTCCAGGAATATTTTCCACTTGATGTTATTTTTTTATCTTTAATCTTTAGAGATTTTTTAAATAAATCTCTTGGGGCATCCAATACAAAAGTTTCAAATTCTCCTCCTTCTCCTGCTGGATGCACTTTGTATTTTTCACTGATTGGCTTTATATCCTGAATAAATTTTTCATTTATTTCTCTGCCTAACCAGGATTTATCAAAAGGATAAGCAAAGACCCCTATTATAACTACCTTAAATCCTCCTTTAATTAGTTCTTTTAAATAATTAAATTCATCTTTTTGCCATAAGGGATTAATAAACTCCAAATCTAGTTTATTACATATTTTTTCTATCCTTGAAGCTTGATAAACAGATTTTATTGCTCCTGTTACAATTCCCTCTACCCCCCACCTTTCCTTAGCTCTTTTTATGGCTTTTTCTAAATCTTCTAGTTCAATTTCTTTTTCTCCCTTTGTTTCTTCAGAAATAAGGGGAAGTTCCATTGCTTCTGCTTGTTTTTTTGTTTTTTTAATACTTGGAGTATGAAACATATAACTTTCTGTATTTTCAGAAATAACTGTTATAAGACCCACCAAATCATAACCCATTTCTTTTGATTTGTATGCAGAAAAAACAGAATCTTTCCCTCCAGAAAATAATGCAGCAACTTTCATTTTATTTTAAAATTAAGTAGTATATTTAAAGATTTTTAATTTTTGTATTTTTTAATTTCCTCTCCATAAACTAAATTACTGAGATCCTTACAAACCTTTTTCCAGTCTTCTTTTATTTTTTGTTTATCTTTATAAAAATCTTTTTTAGTTCTTTCAATAGACTCTCCACTTTCTTTAATAATTTCCTTATAATTTTTTTTAGGAGGAAAGAGATTAAAACTAGACATGCCTTTTGCTATAGAGTAAAACCCATTAGCAATATATTCAAAATTAAAATATTTTTTAATTCCCATACAATTATTTAAGAAAGATCTGTTTTTTATTTTTTTCTATTATTCTTCTGTATTTTTTTCTTCTGTATTTTCTTTTTTGTTATCCTCACTTTTTTGATTCTTTTTACCTTGTTTTCTTTTTTCTCTTTCTTGTTTTTTCTCTTTTTTTATTTCTTCTTCTTTTTCCTGTTCTTCATGTTCAATTTTTATGTCTTCAAAAGGATCTCCTTT
>DATFJM010000006.1:0-4800 GCA_035269225.1 Candidatus Nanoarchaeia archaeon | reverse complement strand
CTACTGGAAGTATAAGGGGAGTAGTGCCAGAAGGTAATCCATAAAGTTAATTTTTTATTTTTATTTTTTTTAACTATTTCTTTTATTTTATTTTTTTGAAAGTTTTTCAATTATTTTTTAGAACTAGTTTTGTAAACCCTAAAACCATCTTTAAGGATTTTTGTAGAATGGATTGATTTGGAATGGTTTGTACCTCTCATCTTTAATACCTCTAAATATCTTTTTCTTCTTTTTTTATCCTTTCTTGTAAAATAAAGAAGTATTATACTATCTGATTCAAATTCTAATGAAGAAGAAGGTTCTCTTCCTCTGCTTGAGGGTTTTTCTTGTAATGTTAAAAAAGAAGTTACTTTCCATCTCCTTATAATATCAAAAAGAGACAGAGCAGCTTCTCTTTTTTGCAATTCATCATCAAATAATAAAGCAAAAGAAGTAATGCTATCTATAACTACTCTAGTTACCTTGTGTTTCATTACAATATTCTCTATTTCTCCTCCTCCTTCTTCTATCATTGTTTTAACTTTTTCTGGACTGTATTCTAAAAAGAAAAATTTTTTCTTTTCTTCATAATTTTTTAAATCCCATCCTAATTTTTTCATATTTTTATAAAAAACATCTTTTTTTTCTTCAAATGTAACAAACAAACATTTCTCTCCATTTTTCAATCCCCCTAATAAAAATTGCGTAGAAAAAATTGTTTTCCCGCTTCCAGAGTCTCCTACAATCAAACTAACAGACTTTCTTGGAATTCCTCCCCCACATATTTCATCAAATCCTTTGATCCCACTTTTCAATCTTGTACTCTTTGTTGTTTTTTTCTTAGATGAAGATTTTTTAGAGGACTTCTTTTTGTTTGTAGACTTTTTTGTGGTTTTTTTCTTACTCTTTTTTTTAGTTGTCATTATTATATTTTAGTCTTTTACTTAATATAAATCTTTCCCTAGAAAACAGAAGAGAACATCCCCTCCACAAAACCAGACAAAATAGCTCTTACTCCAAAAAATAAAGCCATAGAAACTGCTAAAAGAGGAAACAAATATTTTAAACCATATTTTTCACTTCCTTTATTCACCAACCCCAATAACATACTTGAAATAAAATCAGTAACAACAATAAGAGTTATTGAAAAATATATAACAAAATTAACTGAAATATCAACACCTGAAAAAGTTAAAGGCATACTCATTTGAGCATTTTCAACACCTGGAAGATTACCTGTTATATTAAGTATAACTTCAACAAGAATAGAAGAAAGACCAAATAAAACAGGTGCACCAATAGCAACAGCAACAAAAATAAAAATTACATACATAGTAACATTTGAAGAAGCCTTTTTTTCTAAATGTTCTTTCTCTCTCATATTAGAGGAAATAGTTTGTAGTAAAGAAGAGATATCTCCCCCTGTTCTTAAACCTGAAATTATTAAAGAAATAATGTTTTTTATTTCTTCTGAATCTATTCTTTTTGACATTTCTCTAAAAGCATTTGTTATATCTTTACCTGTAGCAACTTCTCTTCCTGTTTCTTTTATTTCTTCATCAAGAGGGTTTAATTCGGGTCTTGCAGAAGAGATAAAAGACCTTTCAACAGTCATTCCTGCTCTTAAATTACTTGACATTAATTGTAAAAAGTCAGGAAACATTTTTTCCATTTTTGATATTCTTGAAGTTGCTTTCATAGAAAGATTCATATAAAATAAGACCTGCAACACAATCATACTTCCAAGAAAAAACCATCCAGAGTTACTTCCTACAAAATAAACAAAAATTCCTACTAATAAAGATAAAATAAAAGTCAATAATATATTCTTTGAAAAATAATCATGAGGTTCTTTTTTTATTCCTGCATTTTTAAGATTTCTAATATATTTTTTTTGAAATTTTTCTGGAAAAATATTTAAGAGATTCATAATAAACTAGGCCTCCTTGATTTAATTATTCCTAAAAACATTACTTGGACAAGAACAATAAAAACAAAAATGCCCACAAAAATCAATTTAAGTGTTCCAGAAGACAACCCCAACATACTTGAAAGAATAATTAAAAAAGTAACACCTAATGAAGGAACTATTACTGCTATTAGCATATAAAACATGACAATAGGGTTAAGTTTATTACCATAAGTCTGTATTTGTAATCCTTGTTCTTTTTGGATATTTGTTATACTATCTTTTAAAACTAAATCCATGTTACTACCTGATCTTAACCCATTACTTAGTTGCCATAATACTCTTTTAAAATATTCAGAACTATTTTCACCAATAAGATTTTCAATGGCCTGTATTTGGGGAACCCCTCCTGATATTTGATTTACTACTTTTCCAAGTTCTTTGCTTGTAGAACCATAATCAGATTTAGAAAGATTTGCAATAACATCGTACAAGGAAACACCTGATTTAACCTGAACTAACATGTCTTGCAATGCAGAAATAAGGTTTCTTTCAATATCTTTTTCTTTTTTTGATGCATATATTTTAGGGTAACCCAGTTGCAGAAAAAAGATAAATACTGAAAAAAGAATTCCTGCTCCCAAACCCCATAAAATAAAATGATTTATCTGGAACAAAAACAAAATAAAAGTTGCAAAAATAAAAATAAATAAAAAGTGGATTATTAATTTTCTAAAACAAATTGCTAAATATTGTGAAGGTAATAAAGAGACATTAGAGTACTTTAAATTTGAAGAGAGATATTTCCATTTATCATAATTTCTAAAAAGACCATAAAATTTCTTTGATTTAGATTTTAGTGTTTCAAGCTCTAATGCAGTAAAAGGGATTTTAAATTTCATCTTACTTTTTTAAGATTATTTTCTTTCATCACTTTATCAAGTTCTTCTCTGTTTGTATAATAAAGATTCATAACATTCCCTACTTCTTGTAAATCTCTTAAATCATTTTTAATCATCCACTTAATTATCTTTGTTCTATATTTAAGACTCTTGTCTATCTCTTCCTTAGACATTGCTGTATGCCGACTCAATTCTTCCATAAAAGACATACTTTCATTATGTTTTACTATTTTGTCTCTTTGAGAAACCCATCTATAAAGGATATTTGCAGTTGTTTTTGTTTTTCCTGATATAAATTCTGCTATTTGGTAGGCTCTTCTTATTCCACTCCTCCTATCTCTAAACATAACTACATTTAAATGAACTGCATCTAATAAATTAGAAGGAACATCCAATGGAGGGTTTGTCAATCTTGAAATAGTCTCTGCTGCAGTATTTGCGTGGACTGTTGCATAAACAGAGTGTCCTGTGTGCATTGATTCAAATAAAACTTCTGCTTCCTTTTTTCTCCTCATTTCACCTAATACAATTCTATCAGGCCTCATTCTAAGACTATTAACTAATAAATCAAGCATAGAAACCTCTCCCTTTCCTTCTGGATTAGGGGATCTTGTTACTAAGGGACACCAGTATAAATAACCAGGAAGCATCAATTCTCTTGTATCTTCTATGCTAATTAATCTTTGATTTGGAGGAATAAAACACATACAAGCATTAAGGAAAGAAGTTTTTCCACTTGCTGTTCCTCCTGAAATAAGAACATTTAATTCATATTCAATAGCTAACCACAACAAAGATGCAATATCAATATTCACTGTTTGATTCTTAATCAAATCTATAATTGTTAAAGGATCTCTTGAAAATTTTCTTATTGTTATTGTGTTTCCTTTTGAAGAAATAGGAGTAAGTACTGCATTAGCCCTGTCTCCTGAAATAAGGTGAGCATCAAGGAGAGGGTTTAAAACATTTATTTGTCTTCCTGATTTTCTTGCTATTATATTTGCGTAATTCACAATTTGGTCTTCTTTCTCTATTTGAACATCTGTTTCTACCCACCCATATTTTTTATGGTATATCCTAACTGGCTCCTTGCTACCTAAAACAACTATCTCCTCTAAATTAGAGTCGTTTAGCAAGAATTCTATTTTTCCTAATCCCAACATGTCTTGCATTAATATTCCTGACAAAGTATTTTTAAGCTTGGTTGGAATATCAGGGACTTTTTTCTCAATCATTGAATTAACCCTGTTTTGGAATCTTGATTTTATTTTAAATGATTCACTTAAATTATTCAGTTCTTCTGCCCTAAATTCTCCATTAGCAATTATCTCGTCTCTTATTTCACTTAATAAAGCAGAAGTTCCTTTTCCAAAAGAAGGCAATTTTAATTTATAGATTATTTTTCCTTTTTCTCTTTTTATTGTGACTCTTGAAACTGCCTTATCTACATTTATGTTATATGTATTTAAAATCCCTGATTTTTTTTCTGATTCTTTTTTTTGTTTTTTATTGTTTGTTTTCTTAGAATTTTTTTTATTAGATTTGGTTTTTTTCTTTTCTGTTTTCTTATCTTGTTTTTTCTTTGCCATTATTTCTTAGTTTTTTTAGATTTAGTTTTTTTATTGGATTTTTTAGGATTGGTTTTTTTGTTTTTTGATTTAGATTTAGTTTTTTTCTTTTTTGATTTAGATGGAGATTTTTTTGTTTTTTTCTTCTTGGATTCTTTAGATTTGGTTTTTTTATTGGATTTTTTATTCTTATCTTTTGGGTTATTTTCTCCCTTGTCTTCTTCTTTTTCTTTTTTTTGTTTTTTCTTTTCTTTTAAATTAACAATGGAGGGCCCAAAAGTAGGATAATCTATTGTGACTATATCTTCTTTTTCAAGCATCTTAGCCCAATCAAGACTTTTTTCTCTTGAAATACCAAGATTCTCAGCAATATCAGAGATTTTGAGTTGTTTTTTCTTTTGAATTTCCATATAAAGAAGATCTAATTTTGTGGAAGTCCCTT
>DATFJM010000005.1:0-2480 GCA_035269225.1 Candidatus Nanoarchaeia archaeon | reverse complement strand
AAACTTTTACACAAAATCTTAAAATATTTATTTTCTATTTGTAGATAAGATAATATCTTATCTACTTTTTTGGTATCAATTTCAAACTCTTCAAATTCTATATTTTCTTTTTTCATTTTTATTTAATCATTGTAAACCATTAACTATTAACTCTTTTAATTAATAGTTAATTCTTAAAAACCTCTATTAATAGCAGCTTGAAATAACAAGCCGCTATTTTGGTATTCTTGATTTTTAATTTCAAGATACCATTTTATAATCCTGAGCTCATTTTTTTCTTTTTGTGTTAATATCATTTTTATCACCTCTTTATTTTTTTTATAAATCACATTTAATTAAAAAGAAAATAAAAAAAATTATTTTCTATTTTCATATTCAAAGAAAAGTTCTGTCTTTTCTTTTTTTGACAGAACTCCGTCAACATCAGAATAATTGTCTCCAATTATTTCCGATGTTAGGTTTCTCAATCCTCCCTCTATGTCAAAAGAGGACTGGTTTCCAAAGAATGTCCCATACGCAAATATGAGATCATTCTTTTCGACGATTGCGTATAACTTCCTTTTCTTAGCTGATGAAACCAAGAAAACGGTAGAACTAGGTTTTATACCTTTTTCCACCATTTGTTCAGCACTTACCACAGCCCCGTGGCTATCTGCGATTTCAGATAAGGTTCCTGCTGGTTCCTTATCTTCCACAAGAGAAAAAGCTTTCTCTCTTGCTTTCTCAACTAAAAATTCCTCTTTTGTTATAGAAGAGGAGGAAGAAAAATTTTCGGGGACAGCAAGGCTCTGACACCCTACAATTCGTCCCTTATCATCCCTAACTGTCTCGTTAGGGATTAACAAGTCTGTCCTGTCGGGATAAGCCGACTGGACAGCCCGAGAGACAATATAATATTGTCCCTCTTTTTCTGGAGGAAGGTTTCCCCCTTCCATTGTTGTTTTACTAAGTGGGATTTCCCCTATTTCTCCCACTCTTTTTGTTTCGCTCTTCAGTCTAATTGGTGACTGAGAACGAGAAAATGTTTTTATCACATTTCCTTTTTTACTCATAATTTTTACATTATGAGGTGTTCTGTTTTGGATTTTCTTTTTTTTTGACATTTTATATCACCTATTATTATATAATATATACTTATATATAAATGTTTCGGTTTTTTGATATAAATGTAAAGTATTTGTAAATAAAGATATAATAAGGCGGGAGTAGGAAAAGAGGTGACTAAACCTACTCCCTTTGAGTTTAATAGTTTACATTTATAATAACATATATTTCCCACTATTTTGAGGTTGATATAAAACCCCATCTTTAACTAATTTATTTAATATTTTTTTAGAAACATTAACTTCGTCAAAATAAAAAAATTCTTTTTGTGATGCTGTTAAATAATCTTTAATTTCTTGAATAGCTTCTTCTTCTGTCATTAAATCTTTTTGTAAATCATATTGATTTAGCTCTTCTTTAGAAAATAATTCTTTCATCATTTTTTCTTTATTTATATATTTAATTCCTTTCCAAACATAAGCTCTTCCTTGACTATCAGTAATATCTCCAAGAATTTTTTTATCATATTTGTTTAATGTTTTTCGCATTAATCTAACAGAATATTTATGTTCTAATATTCTATTAATACTTTTATTTCCTACGGTTTTAAGATTATTTTTCTCACAAAATTTATGATAATAATAATCTAATTCTTGTTGTATTATATATGTTTGTTGATCATTTATTTTTACAGATTCAACATATTTCATACAAAAACCCCGAAAACTGTTAGATTTTGATAACCACATAGTTTTAATATTTTTTGATTTTGTTGAGTTAGAAAACTGTTGATTTTTTAATAATCTTTTTAATCCGTCTAAAGCCCAGTTAAATAAACCGTTTAGTTCTTTTTGAGTTGTAATTCTATTAATTATTTTTGTATCTTGAAGTTTGAAACGACTATCTTTTTTTCGTTCTTCTGTCATTTCATGCTTTGGGATAAATCGATAAGGAAATGTGATAAACTCCCATCTATTCCAAAAAGCTGGTGTTGGAGAATAAACCTCAGGTAATTGGTTACATGAAAAAATTTGTTTTGCGTAACAAAAGAAATCTACAGGATTTTTAAATTTTCTTTGTGCTGTTTGAATATCTCCACCTGTTATCCCTTTAAAATTAGAAACAGCTTTTAATCCTGTTTTTGGAATATCTGCTCCAATATTGGCTAACTTATTCATTAAGTTACCAATCAGATATTTTTCTGATTCTAATTTCTGTAATTGAATATTTTTAAAATTTTTCTTACCTAAAAATCTTTGAATTATTTTTATAGTTTTTCCTTTACCGTTTCTTCCTTTTCCAAAAAACATTATACCTTTTTCGATAGGAACATCAGTATACATAGTGTAACCGATTATTTCTTGCATTCGTTTTATGTCTTGTTTTGATGCAAGAACTTGTGATAAAAATTCTTTAATTTTTGGGCAATCTTGATT
>DATFJM010000004.1:0-3734 GCA_035269225.1 Candidatus Nanoarchaeia archaeon | reverse complement strand
GAAGATGTTTATAAAGATACAAGAGAATTACTTCAAGGTGTAAGTGGAGTTATGCAATCTTTAAGGCAAAGAGGTGTTCAAAAACTTTCTGAAAAGGAAATAAATAATTTAGAAAAAGAAATATCAAATTTGGAAGAAGCTTTAGAAGAAGGAGAAAAAGTTTATTCTGCTTCTTGGGGTATATTTAAAAAAGGAGATTCTGAAAAATTAAAAAAACTTAGAAAAGAATTAGAAGAAACAAGAAAACAAATTACTTCAGGAATACCTACTAAATCAGCTCAAATAAGAGGGGCTGTAATAGATATTGGTGCAGATATTTTTCCCCCAAAAGCTATAGCAGATATTGCTGATATTTTGGGTCAGGTATTACCGACAGACAAACAAATAAAAAAGGCAACTGAGAAAATAAAGGAAAAAGGATGGGAAGGATTGAAAGATGTTTCTTCTAGAGCATGGAAAAATGTTAAGGATTTCTTTACAAATAGGGAACAAAAAGAACAATTAGAATCAACAATAAAAGAGATAAATGAAGAGAAACAAAAGGCAAAAGATTTAATTAAAGAGGGAAAGGTTGAAAATCCAGCAGAAGTTAGAGATTATATTAACAGCTTAGAAGAACAGGAAAAAAACGCAAAAACCTTAATAGACAATCTTGAAACAAATAAATTTATTAATATAGGTATTTTTGGGGCAGCAGTCATAGGGACTAGTGCTGGTTTATTTAGAAGGTTAAGGGGTAAGAAAATATCAACAGATGCAACAGATTATTTCACAAATAAAGCAACAGCAGAGGAATTTGTTAAAAAGTCAAATAGTCAAATAGATACTGTTAAAGTTAAAGACAGTCCTTTTGTTGGTATGGATATTGGCTTTGATGAGATAAGTTATCTTAATAAAAACATCCTAAAAAATAAAGTAGATCCTAAAAATGTTAAAGATGTTCAGATAAGGTATTCTACAGATAGACTTCCTGGAAAAGCTTATGTTAAAAAATTCAGAGAAAAAATTTCTCCTGGAGTTAAGGTTGATAGATATGGAGTAAGATATAAACCAGATTCATATATTAATAAAATAGATGTTATTATGAATTTAAAGGATGGTACAAGGAACGCTTTTTCTGTTACTTCCAAAGCCAAAATTCCTTTTTTTAGATTTAAGAATTTAAAGAATTCTCTTAAATATGGAACTAATAAAAGAGTTGATTTTATTAAACAAGCTCAGGCTGAAGATATGTTAATGGGAGTAAGAACAAGACCAAGAAAAGTTAGAGGTAGAGATGAAACGAGATTTACTCCTGAAGAATATTTTTTAGGGAGACAAATAGGTAAAGAAAAGAAAAAAGGAGCTGTTAAAGAAACAATTTCAGAAGTAAGAAGAAAACCTAAGGTTGCTGATAAAAAAAGGTTGTCTGCTGAAGAATATTGGAAATTTGGAGAAAGAGTAAGTGTTCAAAAAACAAGGAGAGTAGAAAAACCTGTTCAAAGAACTTATTTAGGGGATTTTGGAGTTGGACCTACTTTTACAAGGAAAGTTTCTTTTGGAAAAACAAAAACAATTAATACTGATTTAGGTTTAGATACAAGCACTCTAAGTTATTATTTAAGCAGACATATAGAACAAATAAAAAAATTACCCAAATCCAAATGGGATATGAACAAACTAACAAGGCAGGATAAAGCTAATTTAATTAATAATATTTACAATAGGAATATAAAACCTGCAGACCTTTCAAATCCAAGATACTCTTCTAAATTAGTTCTTTTAGATAAAGCTATAGATACTGCAAAGGCTATAGACAGTGGTAAAGGGACTGTTCTTTTGAAAAACAAGAATGTTAAGAAACTTACAGACCAGGATTATTTGGATATTCAGTCAGCAATTTCATCTCAATCAATTCCAAAAGTTAAATATGAAAGTCTTAAAAAACAATCTTCTAAAATAGTTGATAATACTTCAAAGAAAGTAAAAAATACAAGAAATAAAATAAGCAATTCTTTAAATAAAATAACTAAAATAAGAAACCAATTAGGTTATGGTTTTGTTTCTCCATCTAAAACAAAGATAGATTCTTCAATAAAAAACCTTCAGGAAATAAGACAGGAACTCTCAAAGTCTTTAGATGAATTAAATAAACAAAGTTCTGAAATAAAGAATGTTGAGAAAACTATAAATGAAAATATTGTGGGAGTAACAAATGAAAGTCAGTTAAGAGATTTACAGGATACACAAAGTAAAATTTCAAGTTTAAAGACAAGTATAACAACTCAATATCAAAGGATAACAGATATAACTCAAAACATAAGAAATATAATCACAGAATTTAGACCTGATAGAATAAGAACTCCAAGAACTCCTTCTCTTCCAAAATTACCAAAATCTAAAAAAAAGATAAAGAAAAAAAGAAAGCAAAAGGATTTTATTGGTTATAATACATTTATGAAACCTGTTGGAAAGAAAAATTGGAAAAAAGTAAATCAATTTCCTATGAGCTATTCTAATGCACAGGATTTGGGAGCATTTAAAGCTGATAATACCTTACAAGCTTCTTTTAGAGTTAGAAAAGGTTCAGCTCCTGCAAGAAAACCTACTGAAAAGTTTGAAAAAGGATATTTTCTTGATAATTTTGATGAATTTAGAAATTATAAGAAAAAGAAAGGTAAAAAAGAATTTACTCCAGGACAGTGGATTGAAAAAGCAGACAGGAGATTGGATTCAAGGAGTGAAGTTAGTTCAATACAAAAAGCAAGAAAGAAATCATCTAAGAAAAGCAAGAAGAATAATAAAAAGAAAAAGAAGAAAAAAACTAAATCAGCAGAGGATTTTTGGTTAAGTTAAAATGGAATATGAAAAACTAAAAAAGCAGAGAGACATATTGATAATTATTCTTGTAATATTATTTATTGCACTAATGTATTTGTGGATGAATGTTCTTGCCTGGAAAGATGTTAGTGCTAATTATTGTGAATTGAATAATGATCAAATAGATTTAATTAATAATATGATTGAGAACGGATGGTTTGAAGGAACAACTGTTACAGATAAAATCACTAAATTAAATTGTCCTGAACGGGTCTATGGAGGAAGCTAAGATGAACAAAAAAGGAAATCTTTGGCTTGGCTCATTTATACTAGCCTTGTTTCTTTTAGTTGTTTTTCTTGGATTAGTTCCTTTACTTAATCCTGGAATAAACTTTGCTACAGAGAGCCTTGGCTGTTCAACAGATTACACAGTTATTTGTTTAATTGTTGATTTAGCCTTGCCAATACTTGCAATAACCCTATTAACTTATATAATAGGAATATTGAGAAGCAATAAATCAAGCAGATAAAATGAATAAAAAACTATTGGGAATAATGTTTGGAATGTTTTTAATTTTATTAGTTGCACCTATGGTTAGTGCGGGTTTCTGGGACTTCTTAAATAATAAAGATGCAGTTAATGTAACAGAAGATAAAATACAAATAGGGGATAGGACTCTTAATAAATCTCAGGTTGTAGACAAATATTCTATAGTTAATATTAATGGTTGGTTTGGACTAGGGAATTCTCAATTCTCAGGAGCAATAACTAACCACACTGAAAAATGTTCGGATTGTCATTCAGATTTGGAAATATACCTTAATTCTCAGGATGTTTTAATTGAAGATATAAGATTTGAAGGAGATGAACCAGACAATTTCAGAATAATGGTTCAGGACGGAACTAAACAAGTTGTAGATGGTTATGAATACAA
>DATFJM010000003.1:0-7858 GCA_035269225.1 Candidatus Nanoarchaeia archaeon | reverse complement strand
CCATGTCTTCATTTCAGATTTTTCAAGACCTTCATTAAATAATGCAGAAATTACAGGACCTGTTGCCGCCGCCCCGTCATGAGACAGAGCATTCTTTAAAGCATAAGCCCTTGCCTTTGTTTCTAAAGTTTTTTCATCCATAATCTTTTCAAGGAAAAGTCAGTTAATAAAATTAATTGTGTTTATTTTTCAGTTTCTTTTCCATTATATAAACTCTTCTTTTAAATTGGTCTGTTTTCCAGATAAAGCTTTTAACTTTTCTATAACCTAATTTCCTGTAAAACTTATATGCATAATTTGTTGGAAATAATTTTAATTTTCTTTTGCCATTTTTCCTTGCATAATCTTCAATAAAATCCATTAGTTTATTTCCTAAACCTTTTCCTAGATATTTTGGGTGTATGTATAATTTTCCCACAATATTATCTTCTAAACCAACTGTTCCAATAACCTTATTTTTATTAATAAGACAAAAAACTTCTCCCTTATCGAGTTTCTTTTTTATATAATCAGAATCATATTTATCAAGTAAATAATCCACAAATTCATCTGTATCTTTTTTTCTGTTAACCTTATTTAAAACTAATTTATGTAAATCACTTATTTTTTTAGAATCTCTTTTATTTGTCTTTCTTATTTTCATGTTATAAATGATTATAATAAAAGTTAATAAAATTGTCCATAAAGGCACTAACCACAGATAAATTTATAATAGTGTTTAAATTATTTATTCTGTTTCATGGGGAGAATCACTGTTTTCCTCGTCATCCTCTTTATTTGGCTTTGCAAGAGGATGTAATAAAATTTGGTCTCTTTCCATCTTATATTTTATGGTAAGAGAATTATTTAAAAGTTTATAATAACTTTATAATAGACAAATATGAAAAAATGAGAGGCAAAAGAGGAGAAAAGATCAATTTTAAAGAGAATTTTAAGACTTTTTGGGAGTCCCTAAAAGGGCACAGACTCTTGTTTTTTTTAGTTCTTATAGTAGCTTTTATAGTAGAAGCCCTATTTGTTATTGATAAATTTCTATTCAAGGAAATCATTGATAAGGGTAGTTTGTTTATTAATGGAGAACTTGGTCAAGGACCATTCATTGATATCTTAGTGATTATTGCAGGGGTTTTTTTAGGTGTTGTATTAATAAGAAGTTTGGGAAATTGGTTAAAAATACACTTATTAGTTAAATTAGATTCAAATCTTATTTATAATATAAAAAAGAAATTCTTTAATCATATTTTAGGATTATCTCATAATTTTCATACAAACCATAAAACAGGTTCTTTAATCTCAAGGCTTACAAGAGGTTCACAAGCAATTGAAAGGATGTCTGATATTTTGTTATTCAGTATAACTCCTTTATTTTTTAATTTAATAATTGTGGGTGTTTCATTAGCAAGTATGAGTACTACTCCTTTGATAGTTTTAGTCTGTGTTGTTGCAGTCTTTCTTACTTATAGTTTCATAATACTTGAAAAACAGCAAAAGGACAGTATAAAACATAATAAGACCCAGGATAGAGAAAAAGCCTTGGTAAGTGATGTTTTTTCAAATGTAGATACTATAAAATATTTTGGACAGGATAATAGGATAAAAAGTTTCTTTAAAAGAGCTGCTACAAACGTTAGAAGAAAAAAAATTAAAGCAGAAAATCACTATAGGTGGTTTGATGGAGGGCAATCCCTAATTATAGGTATAGGAACTTTCTTATTAATTTACTTTCCAATAAAAGAATTCTTAGCAGGAGAGATAACAATAGGGACTGTTGTTTTCATATATACTGTTTATGGTAATGTTGTAAGACCTATGTTTAATTTTGTTCACGGAGCAAGAGGTTTTTACAAATCTATGGCTGATGTACAGGAATTATTCAAATATGAAGAAATTGAAAATGAAATAAAGGATAAAAAAGGAGCAAAAAATCTAAAAGTTGAAAAAGGAAATATTGAATTTAAAAATGTTGATTTTAGTTATGGAAAAAATAAGAATAAGAACAAAAAAAATCAAAAAGTATTTGAGGACTTTAACCTTAAAATAAAACCCAATGAAAAAATAGCTTTAGTTGGACGTTCTGGATGTGGAAAAACAACTTTAATCAAACTTTTGAACAGGTTTTACGATGTTGATTCAGGACAAATACTTATTGATGGAAAAGACATTAGGAATTATAAAAAGAAGTCTGTAAGAAGTGAGATAGGAACTGTTCCTCAAGAAGGAATTTTGTTTGATGATACTATTTATAATAATATTAAATTTGCAAATCCTTCTGCTTCTCCTCAAGAGGTCAAAAAAGCGATTAAATTTGCTCAACTAGACAGAATTATAGAGAAACTCCCTAATAAAGAGAAGACTATTGTAGGTGAAAGAGGAGTCAAACTTTCAGGAGGTGAAAGACAAAGAGTTTCAATTGCAAGAGCTTTACTTGCTAATAGAAAGATACTTGTTTTAGATGAAGCAACTTCTTCATTAGATTCTGAAACAGAACATGAAATACAAAAAGATCTTGAAAAATTATTAAAAGGAAGAACCTCAATAATAATTGCTCATAGATTATCAACAATAATGAATGCTGATAGGATTATAGTTATGAGGGAAGGGGAAATAGTACAGCAAGGAACACATAGGGATTTAATTACAGAGGGAGGAGAATACCAAAGATTATGGAATTTCCAGAAAGGTGGTTATATTGAGTAATTATCTTATATCTAATTTTCTTTCAATTAGTTCAAGTCTTTGTTGTAAGTGAAATAATTCATTTGAGAGACTTTCCATTCTTTCAGTCATATCTTTAAGTCTTTTGGTAAGCCTTCTTCTTTTTTCTTCTGGATTAACTGTTTCTCCATAAACAGATTTTTCTTCTGGATTATAATTTTGTGGATTTTGTGTTTCTGAATTTTCTGTATTTGAACCGCCTCCAAAAAAACCACCCAAAAATCCCCCTATTCCTCCATTAGATTTTTCAGATTCTCCTGGGTTACTGGTATTTTCTGAATTATTTAATCCATAATCCTTTAGATTTCCATAACCTGAATTACCTTGTGAAGAATTATTTGTCTTTTCATAAGGATTAAATTCATTTTGCCTATTATAATCTTGTTGAGAAAATTCCTGTCTTGTTTCAAATCTTTTACGAGATTGAGAAGGAGGATTCTTTGTAAAATCTCTATAACCTTGTGAATCTATTTTTCCCTTAAAAAAACCTGATTTTACTGCCTTGTTTTTTTGTTCTTGTTTTTTTCTGAATTTTTTTGCATATTCAGAAGAATCTGTTAAATCAACAACACCTTTATTTTTCTTTTTCTTATTTAAAAAACCCATAATAAAAACAAATCCTCAAGATTTATAATTCTTTTTATAAGCTTTAGAATATTTTTTAAATCCCAGTTTCCTGGAAAATATATGGTACAAGTAAAAACTGTGGATGAGATAATACAAAATAACATCCCTTATTATAAGAAAAAAGGTGAACCTGAAGCAGAACATACAATTGTTTATGATTCTTCATCAGAGCAATTAGAACCTATTTATTTTTTTATATTAGATTTAATGAATGATTTTGGATTAAAACCAAAAAAAGTATTAGATAATTTTTCAGCTTCTCCTGGCTCAGGTCATTTTTCAGAAATGGGGCAAAGAGCTTCTTTAATGCAGCAACAAGGACAAAAACTATTAACAGATGTGAACAATCTTGTGAGGAGTGTTCTGAATATAATATATGATTTAAGAGAATTTAAAACATTTTTACAACCATATGATGATCTCAAATCTGATGATAAAGATAAAAGAGAATCTGCTAGACTTTCCTTAAAACAACGTTGGATGGATAAGGTAGATATGCAAAAAGGAAACTCTAGTATAAAACAAATGGCTCTTACTCAAGCAGGATTTACTACTTTGATAGATGCTTTTCTTGCAGCAAAAGATGAAACTTTAAAAGATGAAAAAGGAAATAAAATTGATGTTAATGAAAGAGTAAGAAGAATTCTAAAAGACAGAATAAGAGAATTTAATTCATGGATAAAAAATTCTGAACAAGAAATAAGAAAAAGATATGCTATTGAAAGAAACTATCTAAAAAGTCAGGTAAATAGTTTAAAACTATATATGAGGTGGGCTAAACCTTATTTAAAAGCAGCACAACAATTAGAATCCAAACAAATAGGTGGTTCAGAGCCTGCACTTGTTAAGACTTTTGATACAATAATACTTGAATTGTCTTTATTTGGAAAACAAACTGTTGATATTGAAGGAGAATACAGTGAAGGAAATGCTCCAAAAGAACTTGTTAAAATGGATTCAAAAGGTAAATTAAGAAAATATTACAAATGTATTTTTGTTGATTTTAGGTTTAGAAGTATTCCTCAAAAAATCTCTCAGCAATCTGGCTATTCTTATGGAGGCAGATCAGAAATAACATTTAAAGCATATTCCATGAATGAAGATGAAGTTGCTAAATTTGAAGAAGAACTTAGCAAATCAGATATTGAAGATGCTATGTCTTTAGTTGAAGCTGCTACAGAAGAAAGCCTTGGCCAGATACAGGAAGATATTAATGAGTTTTTAAAAGAAGAAGAGAAAGAGTCTAAAGAGAACAAAGAGAAAAAACAAGACACTTCAAATCCTTTTTTAGCTTTATTTGGGGCATATAATAAAAAATCTTCAAAAAGCAAGGAAGAATCTAAAGAGAACAAAGAAAAAACAAAGCAAGAAAAAGAAAAAGCCTTGAATAAAGAAACATGGATTGAAAAAGAATATTTAAGACCATTAACAAAAACACAAGCTGCTGAAATGGCTTTTTCACTTCATGACATCTATAAAAAATCACATGGAATGGCTAGCTTTACATAAAATAAACAAAAGAGGAAATAAAGAAAAATCAACATAAATTGTATTTATTAGTTAGGGACAACAAATCGAAACATTTATAAACCCTTTATACTTAAATTTATTATGGAACTAGATAAATTATTTAAGGAAAACCCAGGTATTTCGGATGAAATAAGTGAAATACTCAAAGGAAAGAAAAAAGGAACACTTGAAGAGTTTGGAAAGGAAAAAGTGGAATCTCTTAAAAAATCAATTGAAGAGATTAAAGAATCAATAAAAGAAAGAGAGAAATTAAGTAAGGAGTTTATTGAAGAGTGTGAAAAAATAAAAACTGAAATTAATAATTTTCTCATTGAAAATCAGGGTTATGCTACTGGAGATTTTGAAAGAGATAGAGATTCTAATAGAGAGAAAAATGATTTAAGAAGCCAAAAAGTAGATATTTCTAAAGCACAAATAAATGAGAGAATAAATGCTTGGAATGATATTGCTATATTAAAAAAGGAATTAAGAGAAAAAGAAAAAGAACTAAAAGAAAGAGAAGCAAGGATTAATGAAATAAACAAAATCATGAAGGGAGATAAAGAGGATGGCTCATCAAAATGATCTTGTTGAAGAGATGAGTAAAAAATTAAGACCTATTCTTGGTAATAGGATTGATGATTTATATTTTAAATATTCTATAGCAGAAGATTATGAAGAAAAAAATGAATTATTGCAATTTATAAGTACCTTGTATAGAAAACACCTTGGAGGAATTTTAGATGAAAAAGTTTTATTAGAACCTCCAAAAAAAGAATCTGTTCAAGGAGAATATAAAATAGGGACTGTGGAATATGCAGATAAAAAACTTTTTCCTTTTGCATTACAAGAGAGGGATTGGTCAAGGCATGTTTGTATTAGTGGTATGTCTGGTTCTGGAAAAACAACTCTTGCTTTAAATATACTTAGCGATTTTATAAAAAAAGATAATAAATTCTTGGTTTTTGACTGGAAAAAAAGTTTTAGACCTTTAATGAATAAAGATAAGTCTCTTATGACATTTACAGTAGGTAATAAACTAATTAGTAATTTATTCAAAATAAATATAAATATTCCTCCAAAAGGGGTAGATCCTAAAGAATGGATTAATGTTTTATGTGATTTAATTACTGAAAGTTTTGCTGTATCTTTTGGTGTTCATAAAATAATTCTTGAAACTCTTGATGAAGTATTTGAAAAATGGGGTATTTATGAGGGTTATAGACACTTTCCTACATGGAGACATATTAAAAAAATGCTTGAAATGAAGTCTCATGAAGCTGGTGGAAGAGAATCACAATGGTATGAAAGTGCTTTAAGGGTTGCTTCAATACTAACTTATGGAGGTTTTGGAGAGGTTATTAATTATGAAGGAAAAAGAGCCTTTTCTGTTGAAGATTTATTTGATAAAAGAGTTGTTTTTGAATTAAGCTCATTAAGTAATATTGAAAAAAAGTTCTTTAGTGAATTTGTTTTAACTTATATCTATAAAACTAAGAAAACACAAGAAGCAAAAAAAGAGAATGCATTTGATTATACTGTTTTAGTAGATGAAGCACATAATGTATTTTTAAAGGATAAGACTAATTTTGTTTCAGAATCTGTTACAGATATGGTTTATAGGGAATTAAGAGAGTATGGAGTTAGTCTAATTTGCTTAGACCAGCATATTTCAAAACTAAGTGATACTGTAAAAGGGAATAGTGCATGCCATATCGCATTTCAGCAGCAATTACCTCAAGATATTTATGATATTAGTTCTTTAATGCAATTAAGAGAGAAAAAAGAATTTTTTTCAAGAATTTCTGTAGGAAAAGCCATTGTAAAACTTACTGAAAGACATTCTACTCCCTTTTTAATTAGTGTTCCAAAATATGAAGATAAAGGATATGTAGTGTCTAATGATGTTGTTAAAAACAGGATGAAAGCCTTAGTTGAAGGGGTTGAAATCACTGAAAAAAGACCTGAATTTAAGAAAGCTATAACTCAAAGAATATCTGAAATTGAGTTGAATGATGATCAAAAAAAGTTCATGGACTTTTTATTATACAATCCAGAGCATGAATATGGGACTGTAGAATTTTATAAAAAAGCAGGTTTTTCACCAAGAAAAGGAAACCAGATTAAAAACCAATTACATAAAAAAGGATTAGTTGAAGTAAAAGAAGAAAAATATCCTAATGGTTGGAAGAAATTTATAAGACTAAAAGACCACCCAAAAAATAAGGATTTCAATAAAAATAATTCTAAGAAAAATAATTCTGATGAAAAGAATTCTAACTAAAACTAGTTAAAACCTGAATTTCTAAAATATTTCTAGAAAATAATTTGTGAATTATAACCATCTTTAAGTAACAACAAAATCGAAATATTTATAAACTCCTTTTGAGTAGTAAATATATCATATTTATACAAATTTAACCAACTTTCAGATACAAAATTTCAGAATCGCAAACTGAATAACAAGATTTTTCCTTCTGGAAAAATCAAAAATTCATTAAGATTCTGGATAAAATAAGCTTGTTTCGACAGAGAAGCAGGTGAAAAAACTCTGAAAAAACATCATTTCGTTTAGGAATGATTGAAAAAAGGTTGTAAAACCTTGAAAATAGGCTTTTTTTAGTTATTTTCTAATATGTCATAAAAAATTAAAAGGTGAAATATCTAGAAATAACCGCCTAATTCAGCAAAAATTCAAAAATTTTCAAACAATATAAAATCAATTATTAATCTTTAAAATCTATTAGTTATGAGAACAACAAGTACACCTCAAAAAGAGACATTTACAAAAAGAATTAAAGTCTCTAAAAAAACAGAAATCATTACAACTATTGGAGCTTTAATGTTCATTCTTGTTGCTTTTATTTTTGCAACGTTAATTGGATAAAGCAAAAAGTTCCTGAAAAATTTTCAAACTATCTCTTAGTTCTGAAATCAGTTTCTCACAGAATTGAATTAAAGAGAAATGAATTATTAATTAAATCAAATTATTAACAATTAAATTTTA
>DATFJM010000002.1:0-2936 GCA_035269225.1 Candidatus Nanoarchaeia archaeon | reverse complement strand
AAATGATGAAGGGTTTGATAGTGTAAGAGTAGGTAGTTTTGTTCAGTCTGTAATGGATTATACCACTAGTTGTCAAAAATACCAAGGAACTTATCTTGATAAAGGAGATTTAATTTATAGTTGTGCTAAAAATGAAACTTGTGTTAATAATGGAAATAATTCATGTAAGGTTCTGAATGAAAGTCTCAATGAGATATTAAATAACACTTGGAATGTTGGAAAAGAATATCCTACAAAAGCTTATAACTTTATTATTGTTGCTAAAAATGAATCTGAGTATTGGGAACCTGTTTATTCTAATGAAAAAGGTTCAAAAGAAAACATTACTATGATAAAAAATGCAAATCAAAGCCTTCCGGCAAAAGCAGGAGTAGGAAAAGTAAGAATCATGTTTAGAGTTTATGAATAATATTAAGAAGAATACCTATTAACAATCCATCCAATAGAGATTATTGAAATTATTGTTGGTATCCAGGGGATATTTATATTTAAAAGTCTTAAATCATTAAAAAGCCAGGCTAAAGAAAAAACTAAAACTATTACTGCAAATGTTGGAAATTTCTTTCTTTTCATTTATCTCAAAGGTTATAATTTAAAGATCTCTTCCCTGAAGTGTTTTTCTTTTATTGGCTTTAGCCCTTTCAATTCCTTTTTCAAGAATTTCCTGTGCTTTTTTTTCCAGTTCTGTTCCTACTTCTTCTCCAACAGAAGAAACCGCTCCTTCTTTGTCTATTTCTTTTAAAACCTTTTTTATTTGTGATTTGTTTACTAATCCCATAATTAAAATAAGGTAATTTTTGTTTATTAAATTTTCTATTAAAAAATTAATTCAATTATTTTCTCAAGAACATTTAATAATATAAAATAATAAACAAGATTTCCAAGAAACAAAGGTAAAAACATTTTTCTTTTAGGAAATTTGAAATATCCCAATGCAAGAGTCATAAATTCATTAGAGAGAGGGAAGAACCCTGCATATAAAAAAATAAAAAAACCAATGAAAAAAGAGTTCTTTTTACTTTCAAAGAAATCCAATATTTTTTTACTTCTCCCTTTAACTTGTTTTTTAGTATAATCTCCAAAATAATAAAAAACCATATCTCCTGTAAAACTCCCTATTGAAGCTAAAAAAACAAGAAAAAAGATATTCATCCCTTGTTGTTTTAGAAGAATCAAAAAGGGGTATAAAAAAGCACCAGTAAGAATATTGCTTCCAAAAACAGAAATAAGTGGTATTAAAAATTTATAATTTAAAAGTATTGTAACAATTTTATTTGGAGGAGATATTTTAAAAATAAGATATGAAACTGTGAAAAACAAAACAATTGCAAGAAAAACTTTTATTATATTATTTATGCTTTTTTTAGGAAGTTTTTTCATAGTTAATTAAAAAAACATTAATATAAAAATTTATCAATTTTTATTTTAAACCCACCCGGTCTTTAATGTTTTTTATGGCTTCTATAGACATATTAAAAAATTCATCTAAACTAATTCCTAAATTTTCAATTTCTTTTATAACATCTCTGTCTACTTTTGCTGCAAAAGTTTTATCTTTAAATTTTTTCTTTAAACCTTTTGTTTTCATGTCATTTATCTTCCCGCCACGCATAAGTGCATAAGCATGTATTAAACCTGTTATTGTTTCTGCAGCTGATAATGCATATTCTATATCTCTTCCTCTTATCTTATTTTGTATTTCTTCTGAATCAAGGCCATGACCATATCCATGAGAAAGAACTATTTTTATAAAATCATTATCAAAACCAGCTTTTTCAAGGATTTCTCTTGTCTTTCCTAAATGTTTTTCTGGTTCCTCTTTTGTAATTCCCCAATCTATGTCATGTAATAAACCCAACATCCCCCAATATTCTTCATCCTCTCCAACTTGTTCTGCTATTTTTTTCATTACTGCTTCACTCTCTAGATAATGAATAAAATCTTTTTCCTCTTGATTATATTTTTTTAATAATTTTAATGCCTCTTCTCGATTCATTGGTAATTCTTTTGAAGAATGTTTTTTATCCTTTTTTTCACTTTCTTTAGATTTTTTTGTTTCAGTTTTTTGATTTTTTTCTTCATTATTAGGAGATTCCTGCATTGCAGATTCTGGTTTCATTAATGGAAATAAAACACATTCTCTTAAGGGTTTATTCATTAAAAAACTAAAAAATCTTTCAGAGACACCAAAACCACAAGTAGGAGGCATTCCGTGTTTTAATGCTTCTACAAAACTTTTATCATGTTCTTGTGCTTCTTCATCTCCTTGGGCTTTTAGTTCCATTTGCCTTTTGAATCTCTCTTCCTGGTCTAAAGGATCGTTTAATTCAGAATAACCATTTCCTAATTCACTTCCTCCAATAATAACCTGGAATTGTTCTACTTTTCTTGGGTCTTCTGGTTTTCTTTTTGCTAAAGGAGCTAGTTCAACTGGTTGTCCTGTTAAAAATCCTGGTCCAGAAATTTGTTTTCTACAATATTTCCACAAGGTATCAACAAGTCTCCATTTATCTACATTATCTTCGTATTCCACATCTAATTCTTTTAACTTATTAATAATATCTTCTCTTGAAGCCTTGTAAATATTTAATCCTGTTTTCTTTTGAATTGTCTTTTCAAAATCATACTCTTTCCACTCCTCTCTGAGATCAATATTATGGCCATTAGAAGTAAATTTTAATTTTCCTAGAACAGCTTTTGCCACTTTTTTATACATTTGCTCAACAATTTTCATTCCGTCTTTATAATCAGAGTATGCTTTATAGAATTCCATTTGTATATAATCCTGCAAATGTTCCATATCCATTCCTTCATTTCTAAACTGTCTTCCAATTTCAAATGTCTTTTCATAACCAGCGACCATTAATTTTTTTTGCCATAATTCTCCCATTGATATTCTTAAATAAACATCTATATCTAATGCATTATGATGTGTT
>DATFJM010000001.1:0-3514 GCA_035269225.1 Candidatus Nanoarchaeia archaeon | reverse complement strand
AATATACCTGTAAATGAATGGCTTACAGTAGAATATATTGAAGGATTAGGATGGTATAATTCTAATGAAGATGAAAGTTTTGAGTGTTTTGAACCAGGAAGAGGTTACTTTTTCACAAGAGTAAATAAAACATATACATGGAATCAGGAAAGAGATCCAAGAAAATGAAAAACAACATACTAAAACAAGTTTAGTGATATTGGGTAAATGATTCTTATAAAGTTGTTTAGTAAAAGATTATTTGAATAATAGAGATCACATCACTCAGACAATAACCATTATAATAATTTTAGGTTTTTTGAGTTATTTGAGAACAAAATTTTCTTTGTTGTTGTTTATTTCTCCAAACATTTATTAAAGTTATTTTCCTTTTTTTACATAATAAAAAAGGTGAAAATTATGGCAAGAAACTATAGAAACTCCAGAAAAAACAAAAAGAAATTGCCAAAAGATCCTAACAAGCTTTTACCAGGCAAAAATAAAAGAGGAAGACCTTCTGTAGAAGAAGTCATGCAAAAATATGGTTCCCAGATAGACAGCAAAATAAAATCTTCTGGTTATAGCAAAGGTTCAAAAGAAGATTATAGCAAATCTTATCAGACTTTTAAAAAAGAAATGGCCCCTAATCTTAATAGATATGAAAAATGGTGTAAAAGTCTTGGAAATGCAATTAAGTTAAAAGTTTCTGATAAAGATAAAAAAAACATGCAAAAACATTTGACTACTGCTCACTTAGATGTTGAACCATGGCAAGCCCTTGGTTTATCTGTAATGTCTTTTGTAGGTGTATTTTTTTTAGGTTTGATAATCTCTGTGGCTATTACACTTATCAAAGGAGGTTTTGATAATTTTCCCATCTTGTTTTTCTTTTTAGTTATTTTTGGTTCTGTTTTTTTGTTTTATTTTGTAAAAAAATATCCTGAGAGACTTGCCAATAAGTGGAGATTAAAAGCATCAAGCCAAATGGTTCCTGCAATACTTTATGTTGTTGTTTATATGAGACACACACCTAATTTGGAAAAAGCAATTGGTTTTGCAGCAGATCATTTGCAATATCCTTTATCCCTTGATTTAAAAAAGGTTTTTTATAATGTGCAGGTTGGAAAGTTTTCAACAATAAAAGAAAGTCTTGATAATTATCTTGAATTTTGGAGAGAACATTCCACAGAATTTATTGAAGCATTTCATTTAATAGAAAGTAGTTTATTTGAACCAGATGAAGCAAGGAGAATTTCTACTTTAGAAAAATCACTAAAGGTTGTTTTAGATGGTGTTTATGAGAAAATGATGAAATTTACCCATGAGGTAAAAGCCCCATTAACTAATGTTTATATGCTTGCAGTTATGCTGCCTGTTTTAGGGATTGCTTTAATTCCCTTGGCTTCTGCAATGGTGGGAGGCCTTATTAAAGCAAGCCATGTTTTTATTTTATATAACTTATTGATCCCTTTTGTTGCCTTTTTTATGTTAGACAACATAATGCTTGAAAGACCAGGAGGTCATGGACAATCAAAATTACTTGAAAAAAATCCTCATTATTTTAAATATAAAAGTAAAAAACCATATATCAAAGCTTTTTGGATTTGTTTGCCTTTGCTTCTTATAGCTTTCATACCTTTGATATTTCAGTTTACACCTCTTCCTGATGCAATTGGTTTACAAAAAGACTATACTTTAAAAGAGATGGGGTTGGGAGATTCAGAAGCAATGTTTTTTGATTTTAAAGAAGTTCAAGGACAAGGAATTAAGGGGCCTTTTGGTGTGGGAGCTGTTTTATTAAGCATTTTTCTTCCATTAAGTATAGCATTGTTTTTTTCAATCTCTTATAAGATGAAAACCAAAGAATTGATTAAAGAAAGACAAATAACTGAACAACTAGAAAATGAATTTAATAATTCTTTATTTCAATTAGGAAATAGGCTTGGAAATGGGGTTCCTGTTGAAATTGCTTTTGGAAAGGTTGCAAATTCCACACAAGGATTAAGAACAAGTGAGTTTTTTAATAAAGTGAATTATAATATAAGGCAACTAGGAATGGGTGTTAAAAAAGCAATATTCCATCCTAAAAGAGGGGCCTTAGTTTCTTATCCTTCTGATTTAATTTCTACTAGTATGAGGATTTTAATAGAATCTTCTAAAAAAGGATTAAAAAATGCTGCTAGAAGTTTAATGAGTATTTCAGAATATGCTAAGAAAATAAATAAGATAACCCAGAAACTTAAGGATTTATTAGCTTCAACTATTTCAGATATGAAAAGTAATATGACTTTTCTTGCTCCTTTGTTATCTGGTATTGTCGTTGGTCTTGCCACTATGATTGTAGCAATATTGAATAAATTAAATCTTTCTCAATTACAAGAAGGAGGAGCAGGATCAGCTTTAGGTGTTGGAAGTTTTTCTTCTTTATTACAAATATTCCAATTAGAAGAGGTTATCCCTCCTTATTATTTACAAATAGCAATTGGAATTTATTTAATAGAAATTATTTTTATTTTAACGAGTACTTTAGTCACAATAGATTCTGGACAGGATAAATTACAAACAAAATATAAAACAGGATTAAATTTGCAAAAAGGAATAGGGTTATATGTTGCTGCAGCATTAATTGCAATCATTGTGTTATTTGTTCTCTCTAATGTTGTTCTTGGAGGACTTTAAAAAATAGAATAACATTTATTAATATTGTTTTTCTTTGTTTTTTATGGTGATGAATTTTTTAAGTAAAAAGAAGAGAGGCATAATAAGCGAGTATCTACCCTGGTTATTAATTGCTGTTGCAGTATTAGCAATAGTGATGATTACTATTTTTTTATTAAAAGGAAAAGGGATATCACTTATAGATAAATTAAAAGGGCTTTTTGGCCCATAATAAAAAATACAAAAAAATGGCAGAGCTTTCAATAAGTCAATTAATAAAGATAATCATAGGAGTGTTAGTTTTTGTAGCAGTGGTGTTAGGAGTTTATATGTTTTTTAAAAATAATATAATTTCTTTTTTTGAAAATGTTTTTGCAGACAATTCTTCTTCTACATCAAATGTTATTTTAAATTTAATTAAACTGGACCTTTAACCTGATATTTAAATGTCAAATAAAAAAATAATATTAAAAAATAAAAAAGGCTTTTTATTAGCAGAAGAAACATTAAAAATAATACTTGCAGTTATTGGAATTGGATTCCTTGTTTTTTTATTAGGTAGTCTTTATTTTAATAGTTCAGGAGAAGCTAAGCTAAGACAAGCACATGAAGTTTTAATAGGTTCTGAAAATAGTATTGAAGATACCATAGATTCTGTTAAAAAAAGACAAGGAAATTTAGAAGATGGTTCTGCTCAAAATTTTAGTTTTGTTAATCCTGAAGGATGGTCTTTATTCTCTTTTACAATAAAAAAAGATAAAAACATACCCCGTTCATGTGCAAATAAAAATTGTTTATGTGTATGTGATAGTTTATTAATAAAAAAAGATTTCATAAGAGGAGAAAGACAGGCTGAAGAATGTGGTCAAAATGGGGA